>NZ_JBTEKS010000118.1:0-11252 GCF_054333355.1 Methylomagnum sp.
CTAAGTTTAGGTTTCGCTTCAGGGCGGCGCGGTACTGCGCGCCGCGTGTCCCCGGGCGTCCGGCTCACCGGCCCCCCGAGGTGCTGCGCAGTCTACCACCCCCCCTCCCCGTGTCAAGATGAAATCGCGACATTTTGTCGCACCCCATCCAAAAGCCATATAACCGCCCCATCCGCCGGGGATTCGGGCCGAAATGCTCCTTCGCGTCGGCTCTGCGTTAAAATCGCCTCAGCCCAAATTTTGGCCATCATCAAAAAACATCCAATCCGACCCCGCCTAAGGTTGTACTCCCAAGATGCGTTACACACCACTCATGGCACCCGCCATGCTTCTAATGCTCGCGATCCCGTCGGCCCAATCCGCCGAAGCACCGCCCTCGCCGCTGGAACCCCTCGCGTTCGGTTGCGGTGGCTGCCATGGCTTGTCGGGGGAAGGCTTTGATTCGTTCCCTAAAATCAGCGGCAAGCCGGAAGCCGAATTCATCCGCCGGATGCAGGACTTCCGTGCAGGAAAGCGCCCGGCGTCAGTCATGGACCGCATCGCCCGTGGCTACAGCGACGAAGACTTCGCCATTCTGGCGAAGCATTTCAGTCATCGCTAAGGAGGCGAGATGAGCGGATTCACACGTCGTGATTTCCTGGCCTGGGCGTCCGCGACGGGATTGCTCGGCCTTACGGGCTGCGCCAGCAAGAAGGCCAGAAAGCTTAAATCCAACCCCAACGCCAAAGTGGTGGTGTTGGGCGGGGGCTTTGCCGGGGCGACGGCGGCGAAGTATCTAAAGATGCTTGACCCGGCGCTTAAGGTCACGCTGATCGAACGCAACAAGTTTTATGTGGCCTGTCCCGGCTCCAATCAGGTGATCGCCGGGATGAAGGAATTCGCCGACGAAAAGAAGCCGCAAAAGGCCGCCAGCCTGAGACACGACTACGACACCCTGGCCCGTAAGTACGGCATTGAATCCATCATTGCCGAAGCCACCGGGATCGACACTCACGGCAAAAGCGTCACCCTCGATGATGGCTCGCGGGTGCCCTACGACCGATTGATCGTGTCGCCCGGCATCGACTTCCGCTGGGACGCCATCGAGGGCTACGGCGAAGCCGTCAGCGAAACGGTCCCCCACGCCTGGAAAGCCGGGCCGCAAACCATCATGTTGCGGCGCCAATTGCGGGCCATGAAGAACGGCGGCGTGGTTGTCATCACGGTTCCACCGAACCCCTATCGCTGCCCGCCCGGCCCCTACGAGCGGGCCTCCCTGATGGCCCATTATTTGAGCCAGCAGAAGCCGCGTTCCAAGATATTAATCCTGGATGGCAAGACCCAATTCTCCAAACAAGCCTTGTTCCAACAGGGCTGGCGGGAGCTTTATCCCGGCATGGTGGAATGGATTTCGTCCGAGAAGGAAGGCCGGATCGAGCGAGTCGAATCCGGGCGGCGCCTCTCCGTCCACACCGAGTTCAACAATTATCGGGCCGACGTGCTTAATGTGATTCCGCCGCAAATGGCCGGAAAGCTCGCCCAAGCCGCCCGCCTCGCCGACGCCACGGGCTGGTGCCCGGTGAATCCGCTCACTTTCGAATCAACCCTGGCGCCGGGTGTCCATGTTATCGGCGACGCCTGCGACGCGGCCCCCATGCCCAAATCGGCTTTCGCCGCCAACGCCCAAGCCAAGGTCTGCGCCGCCGCCGTCATTGACCTGCTTTCGGACAACGAGCCGGAACGCGCCGCCCTCATCAACCATTGTTACAGCTTCCTCGCCCCCAACTACGCCATTTCCATCACCGGCGTGTATGGCTATTCCAGCGCAGAGAAACGCTTGACGGCCCTGGCCACTGGCGAAACCCCACCCAACGGCGACCGGCGGGAAGAAGCCGAATACGCCCGCAGTTGGCACAACCTCATCATGCGGGAAGTGTTCAGCTAGCGTGCTTGGCCCGCCGCAGGCCGACAAGGCTCATCACCAACCCAAGCAAACTGAGTCCCATCGCAATATCGGCATAAAGGCCGGTCAGTCCCATGCTGGCCGCGCCTCCGGCAAACAGCAACAAAGGCCCGACCAGCAAAGCAAGCCGCCCGGTCGCCTTCCGCGCCCGCGGCTTGGGCCGCGCCGACGCCGTTGCCACTTGTTGAGGGGGTTGCGGCCAATCGGCGGCTTCCGAGGCTATCCGGTCGTGGGCAAACGAGGCGGCGTCGTCCAGCGGCTCCAAATGGGTGACGATGGTCAAGTGACGGATTGCCTGACGAATCTCGCCTTCCAGCCGCTCCAACAAATCGTGGCCGCGCTTCACCGAGCAATCGCCCGGCACCAGCACATGCACCGTCATAAACCGTTGCGTCCCCGCCGCCCGGGTGCGGAGGTCGTGGAATCCGACGCCTTCCAGCCGGTAGCGATTAAAAATGGCTTCGATAGCGGCCCGCTCCTTGGCCGGCAGCGCGGCGTCCAGCAATCCCGCGATGGAGCGCCGGATCAAGGAAACGCCCGACCAGACAATCTGCGCCGCCGCCAAAAACGCGATGGCCGGGTCCAACCATAGCCAGCCCGTCAGCGTGATTCCGCCCAAGGCGGACAGCACCGCCAGCGTGGTCCACACATCCGACAGAAGATGTCGGCCATCCGCCTCCAAGGTGATGGAATCGTGCTTTCGCCCGGCCCGCAGCAGCACCAAGGCCACAACCAAGTTCACCACCGCCGCGACCGCCGACACCGCCATGCCCAAATCCAGCGCCGCCAAGGGCTGGAGATTCCACAGCCGCCCCCACGCCGCCCAAGCTATGCCCACGGCGGCCACAAGAATCAACGCGCCCTCAAACCCGCTGGCGAAATATTCCGCCTTGCCATGCCCGAAGGGATGCCCCGTGTCAGCGGGCCGGGCGGCAATCGACAGCATCAGCAGCGCCACCAGGGCCGCCGCTAGATTGACCAGCGACTCCGCCGCGTCGGACAGCATGCCGACGGAGCCAGTCATCCGATAGGCTTGGGCCTTGAGGGCCATGGTGAGCATCGCGGCGAGGATCGACAGCCAGGCATAGCGCGTCAGAGATGGCGTCCCCGGCTGGCCGTGGGCCGGTTTCCCGGCGGCGGCGTTCAAGTCGGCTCCAGCGCCCGCGAAAGGAGCGGCTTGATCGACTCGGGGAACGCCATCGCCAGCGCCCGTTGCCGGGCCTGTTCGGACATCTTGTTCCAAGTCTTGCGAACGATGCCGATCAGCTTGTCCGGCTCGTGCTGGTGGCTGGCGGCGAATTCCAAGAAGTAATATTCGAGGAAGACCAGGCAGGCGACATCCTCAATCAACTGCACATCCGGGTCGGTCTTCATGCCACGCTTCAGCAGAATTGCTTTAACCCGGGCAATGGATTCCGGCTCGTAGCCAGCCTGCTCCATCAACTCGGCCACGCGGTCGCCGTGGAAGCCATATAAGAAGCTGCGCCAGCGCAAATACCCCTCCCGCGTGGCGGGATAGCTGTCGCGGGGCACTTCCCAGCGGCGGATGTGCTGCCCCCGCGCCGCGATGCGCAGCACCTCGGACGCCTCCGGCGCTAGGCGCTCCAGCCACGCCGTCATGCGCCAACCGTAGAGCAGCTCCTTGGGATGGGTTTCGCCTTGCCAAAGTTCGCCGTTGGGATCGGTGGTATTCGCCTCGTCGATCAGGCGCAGCGCATGGTCGAGTTTGTCGTCGTTCATGGTTTGATTCGGGTTGGGTTCTGAGAAAGGCTTGCTTCTTAACAAATCCCGCCTCGCTTTGGCAACGCGAATGGTCTAACGAGGATTAGGAATCCACCCAAGCCATCGCCAGGAGGCCCACATGCCGGACACCTGCGTATTCGCCATTTTTGGCGCGACCGGGCACCTTTCCCGCACCAAGTTGCTGCCCGCCCTGTATAAGCTTCACCAAGCCCATCGGCTGCCCGATGATTTCGCCGTGCTGGGCATAGGCCGACG
Organism: Methylomagnum sp.; assembly: GCF_054333355.1. Classification (NCBI taxonomy): domain Bacteria; kingdom Pseudomonadati; phylum Pseudomonadota; class Gammaproteobacteria; order Methylococcales; family Methylococcaceae; genus Methylomagnum; species Methylomagnum sp. The sequence goes on from NZ_JBTEKS010000118.1 coordinate 3,941, forward strand.
GCCTTGGGACGATGCCCGGTGGCGCATTGAGGCTGCCGTGTGGCTCAGGAACATTTCTGGAGAGCCTCCCGACGAAGCGGCCCTAACGGATTTCCTTCAGCGCCTGTATTTCTTTCCCGGCGACCTCGATGAGTTGGAATCCGCCCCGCGTCTTCGGGAGCGGCTGGAAAACACCCCCGGCTTTCCCGCTAACCGGGTGTTTTATCTATCCCTGCCGCCCTCCGAATACCAATCCGCCGCCGCTTATCTCACCGCCGCCGGGCTGAACGCGGAAGCCGCGGGCTGGTGTCGATTGGTGGTGGAGAAACCTTTCGGCTACGACCTGGCCAGCGCCCAAGCCCTGGATTTGGCGTTGCATCGGGACTTCGGCGAACACCAGCTATTCCGCATCGACCACTATCTGGGCAAGGAGACGGTGCAGAACATCTTCGTGTTCCGCTTCGCCAACCTGATGCTCGAACCCTTGTGGAATCGTAATTTCATCGACCATGTCCAAATCACCCATGCCGAAACCGCCGGGGTCGAGAGCCGCGCCGCCTACTACGATGGCGCGGGTGCATTGCGCGACATGATTCAAAGCCATTTGCTGCAAATGCTGACGCTCACCGCCATGGAGCCGCCCGCCAGGCTGGACGCGGAATCCATCCGGGACGAGAAGGTCAAGGTGTTGAAATCCATCCGGCCCATTCCGAGGAGCGCGGTTCACGCCCACGCCTTCCGCGCCCAGTACAGCCGGGGCGGCGTGATGCCCGGCTACCTGGAAGAATCCGGCGTCCCGCCCGATAGCACCACCGAAACCTATGCCGCCGTCAAATTGCTCATCGACAACTGGCGCTGGCGCAACGTGCCGTTTTTCCTGCGCACCGGCAAACGGCTGGCCCGGAACAGTTCGCTGATCGCCATCCGCTTCAAGCATCCGCCGCAGCAATTGTTCCGCGAAACCCAGATCGAGCGATTGCCGCCCAACTGGCTGTTGCTGGGAATTGAGCCGGAGCAATGCATCCGGGCCGAGCTTCAAGTCCGCGAGTCCGGCATCGGCCTACACACCCGCACCACCCAACTGGACGCCAGCACTTGCCACCGGGATGGCTACCGGCTGGACGCTTACGAGGCCTTGTTGTTGGATGTCGTCGAGGGGGACCGCGCCCAGTTCCTGCGCTCCGACGAGGTGCAGTGGGCTTGGCGGGTGGTCGATCCAATCATCCAAGCCTGGACGGTGGAGCGGGAATACATCCACACCTATCCCGCCGGGGGTTGGGAGCCTAAGGAAGCGGAACGGCTGTTCGAGCGGGACGATCAAGCGTGGCGGCATTCATTCGATGTCAACGGGACGGACGGTTAGGCGGAAACATCGGAATCCGCGCCATCCCCTTGGAAGTGGCCGGGGCTTTTGTTGGCCCGGCGGGAAAGATTCTGGACGGTAGTAGAATTTCTTTCCCGAATAACTCAGTCCATTAGGTTGACCTCCATGCAAGCGACATTACGAGAATTTGAAACCCATCTTCCCGAATATTTAAGCCGCGCCCTGGCGGGCGAGGAAGTCACCCTGACCCAGCAGGGCAAAACCGTGTTGCGGCTGTCGCCCGTGCCTGCGGAAAAGTCCCAGGCGGACTTGGAGCGGGAGGCGTTGGCGCGGTTGGATGCGACGTTAGGGCCGCTACGAAACGCGGCGTTTTTGGGAAGCCCTGGCCGCTTTGGTGGTCGGGGCTTTTGTTTGTCCGGCAGGAAAAACATTGGACGGTAGTAGAATTTCCTTCACGGATACCCCATTCAGCCAATCCACCAGGACAGCCCCCATGCAAGCCACCCTTCTCGAAGTGCAAACCCATTTGCCCGAATACATTGACCGTGCGAAAAGCGGCGAGGAATTGACCATCATCGAAAACGGCATTCCGGTGGCGCGGCTGGTGCCCTTGACCAAAACCCCAGCGGAATTGGAAAGAGAGGCGGTGGCGCGGCTGGATGCGTTGCCTTGGATCAGGCCGGGTAACGGTGGCAAATTGACCGGAACCGACCGACCCATTTCGTGGAAACCCGGCGAGAAAACCCTTTCCGATCTGGTTCTGGAGGATCGGGAATGATTTTGTATCTGGATACTTCGGCCTTCTTGAAGCTTTACGTGGCTGAGCTGAAAGTCAGCGCGTGCGGGAGGCTTGCGAGGCCGCCCGTATGTGGTGGCTGACTTTGAGCGGGATTGGGCGGCGGTGCGGGTTGTGGAAGCCTCCGAATCCTTGGTTCGCCGCGCTGGCGATTTGGCCCAGCGCTTCGGGCTGCACGGCTACGACAGTGTCCACCTCGCCGCCGCCGAGGCCGTGTGGCGGGCCTTGCCGGGGGTGGATTATCGGGTGGGGGTGTTCGACGGCAGGCTGGCCGAGGCGGCGCGGGGATTGGGGATGGTGGTCATGGGCTGAGGTCACGCGGGGCGAAATCCGCCGTTAAAATTTCCCATCCTTCACAGCGTACATTCCCATGAAACACCGGATAGACCCCCGAATCGACTGCGTTTTCAAAGCGCTGCTTGGCGCGGAAAGAAACCGCAACCTTCTGATCCATTTCCTCAATGCCGTCCTCGCGGGCGAACTCGCCGCCCCCATCACCGACGCGGTCATCCTCAACCCATACAACGACAAGGAGTTCCTCGACGACAAGCTCAGCATCGTGGACGTGAAGGCCAGGGACGGCGAGGGTCGGCTATTCCAGATTGAAATCCAAATGCTCAGCTACCGGCACCTGCCCGCCCGCATCCTTTACGGCTGGGCGGACATCTACACCAAGCAATTGAAGAGCGGCAAGGACTATGACCAACTGCGCCCGGCCTATAGCATTTGGCTGTTGGCGGATAATCTGCTGCGGGACGACGACCGCTACGCCCACCACTTCAAGCTGCGCGATGAGCGGGGCCGGATATTGATCGAGTACGGCGGCATTTGGGTTCTAGAGCTGGACAAGTTCGCCGCCGAGCGGGTCAAAACCGAGGAACAGCGCTGGCTGAAATTATTCAAGGACGGTGAGACGTTGGATGACGGCAACCTTCCCGATTGGATGAACACCGACGAAATGAGGCAGGCCATGACCACCCTACAACAATTCTCCGAGAAGGAGCGCGACTACCACGCCTATCAGGCCCGGCAGAACTTCCTGCGGGAGCAACGCACGATCCAGAAGGAGCGGGAACAGGCGGAGTGGGAACGGGAAATAGCGGAACAGGCTCGGGCACGGGCGGAATTGGCGCTGGAAGAGGAACGGGCGGAACATGCCAAAGCCCAGGCCGCTGCCCTTGCGGAAATCGAGCGGCTTAAGGCGCTGTTGGAACGACGTTAGGGCCGCTACGAAACGCGGCGTTTTTGGGAAGCCCTGGTCGCTTTGGTGGTCGGGGCTTTTGTTTGCCCGACCTTCCAAACGCAGAGTTGGGAGCAACCTGAGCCAACAAAAATATCTAAATTTTTATATGATGCGACCGTATGAAAGACGCCATCTTTTTGGGAACGAGCAGAGCTGATTTACGGGATTTTCCCGACGAAGCCCGACGGGAAGCGGGTGTTGAACTTCATCAAGTCCAACTTGGGCTTGAGCCTAGCGATTAGAAGCCGATGCCGAGCATTGGCCCCGGCATTCGGGAAATTCGCATCCGTTTGGGCGGGGCGTTCCTGGTGATTTATCTCGCGATGCGGCCCGAAGGCGTCTATGTGTTGCATTGTTTTCAGAAGAAAACCCAGAAGACCGCGCCCCGCGATGTGGAGTTGGCGCGGCAACGGTTTAAGCAAATCGGAGGATGACCCATGACCGACATTGTTAAGGCAGGCGAAAACATGTTTTTGGCGCTGGGTTTCCCGCCCCATGAGGCGGAGGTTTTGCAGTTACGCGCCGAACTGATGGGGCGATTGCGGCTTTGGATACAGGACAATGGCTTGACCCAGACCGACGCCGCCGAGCGGTTGGGCATTACTCAGGCGAGGGTGTCGGATTTGGTACGGGGTAAGTGGAAAAAATTCAGCTTGGATATGTTGCTGACGTTGGCGGCCAAGGCGGGGATGCGGGTTCGGTTGGAGTGGGATCGGGTGGCTTGAAGCGGTTGGCCCGTTGCCACAGGGGGCGATGATTGGCACGGTGATTTTGGGAAGCCCTGGCTGCTTTGGTGGTTGGGGCTTTTGTTTGTCCGGCGGGAAAAGCGTTGGGCGGGGGTGACAGGTCTTGCTTGGTGGGGTGGTGAGAGTGGGAAGGTGATTAGCCGCATATTGCCAGACAATCCAAAATATGGATTCATCGTTGAAACAGGATGACGGGAGGGGTATGCTTTCTTAACAGTAAATTTGGTCTTACGGTCGAGAAATCTTGTCTATATGCCCAAATTCTAAAAAATACTAAAACAATCTGTGGCGCTTCTAATGGCCCCAAAAGATTATTTTTTCTTGTTAAAACTGTTGCATTTATATTTTAATTTGAAACATTTCCCAAAGAAAAAATGAGCAACTCAAAACAAAATGCTAAAACTGTACCCCAATATGTAGATACGATCACGGAGAATTATATGCCGTTACTGGTGGCGGCAAATTCCAAAAATTTGGATTTATAGCGTCCGCAAGTGGCGGCATAATGTTTGTTGGCACAATTTATACTTGCAAAGTGTGTGGATATACAGAGTTTTTTGATAATGAACCGGAGTTGACATTAGCTGGGGAGCGCGCAGAATTAGCATAATTAACTTTCCTGGTAATGGAAAACTGCCGCCAGCCCCACCTAACGGATCGGAGCCACCTATGGAACTTACAGAACGAGTAGCGAATCTTGAAAAAGGTGTTACTGATCTGCGAGTCGATATAGCATCCATCAAACAGCGCCTCGACTCCGAGTTGCCACAATTATCAACAAAATCTGATATTCAAGAAATCAATACATCACTCATAAAATGGATGGTTGGTACTGCAATTGGACTGGGAGCCGTTGCAATCACCGTGATTACGTTCGTTTTGAATAATGCGGCACCAAAAGTATCTGCTACATCTTCCCAGCCTCCCATCATTATTCAGGTTCCTGGACAACAGATTACTCCGCCCGCAAACGCGCCCAATTTGCCTCCTGCTAACCAACCCGCTCCTTCCAGCAAGTAAGCCAAATGAAAAACAGGGCCATAGGATGCGCTGAGGAACGAAGCGCATCCTGCGCGTTACCCAATTGATGCGCCTTCTTGCGTCGGCACATCCTATGCGAATTACTTATTCGCTCGTTCCCAAGCCCCAGCCCGCATAGGATGCGCTGAGGCACGAAGCGCATTATTCAAATAATTGCCAGAAACCCACATGACTGACTATCGTCGTTTTTATATTCCCGGATCAACTTGGTTTTTCACGGTGAATCTTGCGAAGCGGCGGAATAATAACTTGTTGGTCAAAAAGATTGACTTATTGCGAGAAGCGTTCCGTTATGCCAAGGAGCGCAAACCATTTAGAATAGAAGCGGTCGTCATTATGCCGGACCATCTCCCGAGCGGGACGGGGTATTCACCCCCGTCCTGTACGTTTCAAAGTAGCCGACCGACTCTGACAGGTTGGCGATCACCTTTAAACGTTTGACCCATGCCGAATACAACCGGAATCACTGGAGGAAAAAACGAACGCCGTTCTTAATATCGACAAACTAATTCCCGCTTGGCAGACACTCAGAGCTTCGGCCCCAATATCCCATATCGAAACCGAAAGCGATTACGAGCAGGCCACCGAATTTTTGAACAGCCTGCTCGATATTATCAGAGACGATGCCACCCATCCATTATATTCGCTGGTTTCCGTAGTTGGCGATTTGATTGAAGCCTATGAAAGCTACCATGAGCCGATATAGCGCCATTGCTTCGGACTTAGCGAAACATATAGGACTACCGAATAATCTTCTACAAAATACAGCCCAAGGCACAACCATCATGCAATGGCAAGACATCAAAACCAAATACCCCACCCAATTCATTTTGCTCGGCAATCTAATTGAAAAACGGCTTTCCGAGTCAAAAAGCCAAATCATCGCGGGCGATATTTTGCAGGTGAGCGACGATCCCAGAGTTATTCGAGAGGCTTATCGGCTCCGCAAAAGCGCTGGGCAGAATGTTTTGTTCACCATACCTTCAACGCCCGCTGAATTAATCGTTGAAAACATCCCAATGAAAGGGATGTTGAGATGAAATTTGAATGGCGAAACGGCCTGATTTGGGTGACTGTTGAAATCGTCTACGAAGGTCAACATATCACCATAAACGATTGCATAGTCGATACTGGCTCTGTTTCCACAGCGATAGATATAGAACGGATAAACTTCAATTATCAAAAGCCCGCTTCTATTCGCAGGCTCATTGGCATCGGGTGCGGTATTCAAGAAGTGCTATCGCAACGAATTGACGGCTTCATCATTGACGGAAAGACACTTGCTGACATTGATATTGAATTTGGCGATATTCGGAACGAATTTGGAATAAATGGTTTTATTGGAACCAATGTGCTGTCAAAGTTTAACGTCTCGATTAATTTTGAAGCTCAAACATTGCAGCTTTTTTGAATGCCAATGACCCAGAATAAGCTTTAGTCATGAAGCTTCATGCTCAACCTAATCTAATGGTATTTACACCATGGATTTACCGCTGTCCTCAGACCTTGAAGAGACCCAGTTAGCGGTTTTATACGCAGAGTTTTCCGAGGAAGACCGCCAGCTAGCCGAACAAGGCATGGGAGATTTAGCCGCCGGGTTAGCACGGGAAGAAGATACCTAAAATTCCCCCACCCAAATCCCCACCGGAAACCTACCCAACCCCACCACCGCCTCCCGCGTAAACACATTCCGCCACCGCCCCCCAATCCCCTCCGGTAACTCAAACCGCACCCCCTCCCCCGCCAGCCGCCCCGTCCAACGCGGCACCGCCACCAACACCGCCCGGCTCTCCCAAGTCCGCAAAAACGCGCACACCCGCTCCGCCCCCTCGCCGACCACCGCCACGGGCCGATAATCCCCCCGCCGGAACAACGCCGCTTCCTGCCGCCGCAGCCGCAACACCTCGCGGGTTACATACAGCTTGATGCGCCCGTCCGCCATGTTTTCCAGCATCGACGCCAAATGCGGAGCCAGCCGCTCGGCGTCCAGGTCATCCCAGCTCTGCAACTCCCGCAACAACGCCCGCCGCCGCCGATAATCTACCGCCCGCCGGTTGTCCGGGTCCACCAGGCTGAAATCCCACACCTCGTTGCCCTGATAAATATCCGGCACCCCCGGCGCGGTCAGCTTGAGCAGCAATTGCCCCAGGCTGTTCAAAAACCCAGGCCGCACCAGCCGCGCC
>NZ_JBTEKS010000119.1:0-11245 GCF_054333355.1 Methylomagnum sp.
GAACCGGAAACCTCGCCGCCGGTGCTTCGTCGGCGGCGAAGCTCTCTGTCGTAGTGTGGTAACAGCTCGCCTGCCCTGCTAAAGGCGAGGCAAGGGATTGCTTGCTTCCTCTGACTTCATCAAGGCACAACCAACGGAGAAAAAATGAAATCCCCCCGACTCTTTCGCAAAATCCTCGCCGCCGCCCTGCTGGTCGGGACCGGCGCGGCGACTTCCGCCGAAGCTTCGTCCCTCTGGCTGAATTCCCTTACGCCAAACGTGTCCGTCGGCGATCAGGCGGTATTCGAACTGTGGATGGATTTCACCGGCGATCCTACCCTCGGCGGCGGCGTCGATGTCGTTTTCGACAACTTCACCGACGGCAACCAGTTGGCCTTCGCCGCCTACACCGCCGAGCCTTTGGGGGATACCGATCTCATCAGCACGCCCAGTGTCGCCGCCACGGGCGACCGTGTCGAAGGCATTACCTTCGGGGATTTGGCAACTGGTCTGGAAGGCCCGGCCCTGGTGGGCACCTTGCAGTTCAATGCCAATGCCGCCGGCAACTACAACCTTTCGCTGGTGGCCGCGGCCGGCGGATTCTTCTCCATCACCGGCCCGGAACAGTTTCCAACGTTTACCGGTGACTCGGTCAACGTCGAGGCGGTTCCCCTGCCCGCCACGGGTTGGCTGATGCTGAGCGCCCTATGGGGATTCTTCGGTTTCCGAACCCGGTCCAATATCCGCGGCTGAGCGGAATTCCACCTACATCCTGTCCTTTCACCTTTACGCGAGAATACCGATGACTACTCAGCGCATCCTCAAGCCCGCGACTTTGCGCGGCGCACTCTCGATGGCTTTAAGCGTCGCTCTGCCCTTGTCCTGTCTCGCTACCCTGCCGGCCAACGCGAGTCCGACCTTCGGCAGCCTGTCCAATTTCGACATCATCAACGATACCGGTGGCGACTGTAACGGGTTTGAAATCGAACTGGAGGGTGTCCGTAGCACGGGAGTCTACGCCTTTGAATGGGAAACCTACGGCAAGCCCCGCCTGATTGACACGACCGACGCCGTCAGCGGACTGCCGGTGTTGAAGGTGCGTTATGAGAGTCCTTACGACGCCAAAACAGGCACGTTCCCCTTGCGGACGGTCAGCCTGCCCTCGCCGATCACCATGCTGACCAACGGCCACCAATGCGTGAACACGCCCCTGGTCAACAACAGCAGCGGCTGCGAGCACTTCGGCGTGGGCACGGTGGGCAATCCCAGCAAGGTGACTTACCACTGGCTGGTGCCCGATCCCGCCGCGCCCGGCAACCTCAAGCATTCCGACAGCCCGGTCAGCATTCCGGCGCCGCTGTGGCAGGTGCTGCCTGCCCCTGATCCCGTAGCTAATCCTAATCCGGTGGTCGCGGCCGTCATTCCCAAGGAGGCGCCCGAGCAAGAGGATGAGCACAAGCTCGATTGCTCCAAGTGGGGGCCGGAAGCGCAATGGATGGTGGAATACGTAACCGAGACCGAACACGCCGAATTGGAAAACCTGCTCACCGACAACGCCAAGGTTCCCCAGGACAAGAGCGAAACCGAAGTGGAATGGCAGTTGCAGCAGGCCCGGCCGACTTGTGACGAGTTTGGCAATCCCATCGATGGCGCGGAACAGCAAAACGAAGTCCGAAACGAGCGCCAGCCCGCCGACGGCAAGAATTCCATCACCCGGCGCTACGAGTTCTACAAATACGCCGGGGCCTACGATGCGGAAAACAACGAAGCCCTGCCATTGAAAGCGCCGGATAGCTGCAAGGACGCGCCCTATGCCTGCGACGAACTCGGCGAGATCGACCTCACCGCGCCCAACACCGACCTGGGCGACTACATCGGTTCGCAGATGGCGGCGGTCAATGTTGCCGACGCCGACAGCGATAATGTTGAGAACGTCGATTCCACCGGCGATCACAGCAAAGACGACAACTGTGCCCTGCAACGGAATCAAAATCAGCGGGACACCAACGGCGACGGCTACGGCAATGCCTGCGACCCGGACTTGGATGATGACCACGACGTGGACAACAACGACCTGAATGCCATGAAATCTCAGTTCCTCAAGAAGAACCCCAACCCCAACGCCGATTTGAACGGCGACGGCAAGGTGAACTTCGCCGACTTGGCGGTGCTTAAGACTTTCCTGGGCGGCGCGCCGGGACCGAAGGGTGGCGAGTTGGCTCATTAAGTCGACTGGGATTCGTGGCGGAAAAGGGATTTCCGCCACCCCGCCTCCGGCAACATTTAGCGGGCGTACTGGAACTCAGGCAATTGCTTCAAACTGTCCTTGCTGGCTCCCGGCAAAGTGATCTTGGGCTCGATGCCAGTGAATTGCTGCACGGGAATGGCAACCCGGTGGGCACCCAGCCCCAAGAAACCGCCCACATCGACAATGGCCACCGACAGCGACCCGTCGGGGCTGACGATGAAGTCGTCGACCCGCCCAATCTTTTGCTTCTTGTCGTTGTAGACATCGGCGCGGAGCAGCTTCGTGACCCGCCAGCCCTTGGCGACCAGTTCGGTTTCGGTGACGGCCACGCCCAGAGTGGACCGGCCCACGACGGGCGCGTCGTTCTGGGTCTGCTGCGCGTTCACACCGCCCGCCAAGGCGAGGCCGCAAAGGGTGGCTAAGGTCAGGGCTTGGGGAAATTTGAACTCCATGACTTCACTCCTGATAGTGACGGATGGTTCGGTCGGTGAGAATGTGGGGGCGGCGTGAAGCGTCCGTTTGCGCCGCCCGCCTAAATTGGACCGTGCGGGGGCCGCGAGTTTCCCGGGTCAGTCGATGGGATGGGGCGGGGCGGGAAACGATCATCGCCCGGTTACGTCCAAAGGCTTGAGTATCAATGCTGACCCGGCCACCTATCAGAAGCAGCCATGCCGCGCCTTGCCTCGTCACCGCCGCTTTGGCGGGCCTTAATGTTGCCGTTCCTCGCGCTGAACATGGGCAGTGCCGAGGCGGTTGACCTTGGTCCCTGGGCCAGGCATGTGCTACGGCACGGGGAATGGACTTCGCTCGATTTCCGTCATCCGGCCACCGGGCTGTTTCTCGCCGCCCGCGCAGGCACCGAGGATCCGCGAACCGCCACAACGCTGACCCTGACCGCCGCGCCGACCCAGGGCTGCGCGGCGGAAGCCGTGATCGTCCACAAGGCCGGCGCGCCCGCCAGCCGGGGAAGGGACGAGGCGACCACGGCCAGCCTCCAACTGGATGGCCTGCCCCCGCGCCAACTCCGGGCGCGCCTGGTGATGCCTCGGGGCGATGTCTTCGTGTTCGCGCAGCTACTCGACGAGCCGCCCCTGGACGCCCTGAAGAATCACGGCACCCTCACGGTGTCTCTGTCCGAGGTCGGGCGGGCCAGTTTTTCCCTGGATGGCTTCGAAAGCGCCTGGACCACCGCCTGGGAGGCATGCCAAGCGTTCCTCGCGCCCTGAGCAGTCAGCGCTGGCTGGTTTTTGATTCACCCCCGGCTCGGATAACATAGGGGCATATTTCTCCCCTGTGTTGTTGATTCATGAATATCACCGATTCCAACCAAAACCACGACGTCGAGGCGTCCGGCTCCACGCCGCCCCATGCCGCGCCGCATCCCGGCGCCAAGCTGCGCGAACAGCGCGAGGCGCGGAATCTCAGCCTGGAAACCGTGGCCCGGCAGTTGCACCTTTCAATTCAGGCGGTCCGGGCGCTGGAAGAAAACGACCTCGCCAAGCTGCCGCCGCCGGTGTATGTCCGGGGCTTTCTGCGGAGTTATGCGCGCTTGGTGGATATGCCGGAAGACGAGGTGGTCGGTGCCTTGCCGATGCAGCCCGGCGCCCCCAAACCCAGCGAATTATTCATTCCGGCCGCCCCGGCGGCACCTTCCCGATACTGGCGGTTAGCGCCCATGGTGTTGGCTCTGGGCGCGATTGGCGGGCTGGTGGCACTGGCCGTGCCCTATCTCGGCGAGCAAGACTCGGTAAAGCCAGCGCCCGAAGCCGTGAGCCTCGTCTCAACGCCGACGACTCAGGAAGGCGCGGCTCTGGCCTTGGTGCCACTCCCGTTGGAACCGGCACCGATGCCCGCGCCCGCTTCCGCTCCGGTCACTCCCGCGCTCGTGCCCGCGCCCGCGCCCGCCCCCAAACCCTCGACGGCATTGTCCCCGCCGCCCAGCGAGCCGCTGCCCATTCCGCCCGCTTCGCACGTTACGGAGGCGCCGCTTTCCGCCATTATCGAGCCATCCAAGCCCGATGCTCAGCAAGCGCCAGCCCCCACCGTTGCCCCATCGGAAGCGCCAACCCCGCCGCCACCGCCCCATTCACTGGTGCTGCGCTTCTCGGGCGAGTCATGGGCCAGCGTGTCGGACGCGACGGGACGCCGCCTGTTGTACGAGGCTGGAGCGCCGGGCGCGACCAAAACGGTGTCGGGGAAATTGCCGCTGAAGGTGACCTTGGGCCGACCGGCCAATGTCAGCCTGGAATTTAACGGTCAGCCATTTCCGCACAAGTACAAGGACAACGGCACGCCGGTCAGGCTGCGCATCGGCGATGGGGACGCGCCGCGGTGAGCTTGCCCGCCCGCCCCGTCTAACCTTAACCGTCGGGGACGGGTTCATGTGCCGGGGATGCGGGATCGAGGCGAGAGGGTGGGTGATGCCTCGGCGGGGCTTTGAGCGAATGGCGATGGTCGATTTCGGGACCATTCTTTTCAAGCAGGATTTACGCGGCCTTGCCGACGCCGATTCCATGCCCTGAACCTGTGGGGGCGGTTTCCAACCGCGACCGATCACGTCGGCCGACTCGGTTTTTGAAACCGAGTCGGCCTTTTTCTGGGCACAAAAAAAGAGGGCGGGGATTAACCCGCCCCCTTCCTTCATGAGCCGGAGCTTATGACTGGGTCGGTTTAGTTCACAACCGGGTCCAGTTCGCCCTTGGCGTAGCGCTTGCTCATTTCGTCCAGGTTGTAGACCTTCTTGAGCTTGGACGCCTGGCCTGCGGAATTGAAGGCCTCGTAACGGGCCTTGCAGATGCCGGTCATGCCCTTGGTGGCTTCCTTCAGGAACTTGCGCGGGTCGAAGTTCTTCTTGTCCTCGGACATGTGCTTGCGGATGGCGCCGGTGGAGGCCATGCGCAGGTCGGTGTCGATGTTGACCTTGCGGACGCCGTTCTTGATGCCCTCGACGATTTCCTCGACCGGCACGCCGTAGGTCTGCCCCATGTCGCCACCGTAGCTGTTGATGATTTGCAGCCAGTCCTCCGGCACGGAGGAGGAACCATGCATGACCAGGTGGACGCTGGGGATGCGGGCGTGGATTTCACGGACGCGGTCGATGCGCAGCACCTTGCCGGACGGCTTCTGGCTGAACTTGTAGGCGCCGTGGCTGGTGCCGATGGCGATGGCCAGGGCGTCAACGTGGGTCTTCGCCACGAAGTCAGCGGCTTCGTTCGGGTCGGTCAGCAGCATGGAGTGATCCAGGCTGGCCTTGCCTTCTTCCAGGGAACCCAGGCAGCCCAGTTCGCCTTCCACGGACACGCCGCACGCGTGGGCCAGATCGGCCACCAGGCGGGTGACTTGGACGTTGTACTCGTAACTGGAGGGGGTCTTGGCGTCTTCTTGCAGGGAGCCGTCCATCATCACCGAGCTAAAGCCGGACTGGATGGAGCGGAAGCACACGCCGGGGGCGGCGCCGTGGTCCTGGTGCATACAAATCGGGATGTGCGGGTACTGTTCCAGCGCGGCCAGGATGAGGTGACGCAGGAACGGTTCGCCCGCGTAGGAGCGCGCGCCGGCGGAGCCTTGCAGGATCACCGGGGAGTCCACGGCGGAAGCGGCCTCCATGATGGCCTGGACCTGCTCCATGTTGTTGACGTTGAACGCCGGCAGGCCGTAGTTATTCTCGGCGGCGTGGTCGAGTAGCTGTCTGAGGGTGATAAGTGCCATGTGTGTTCCTCGCTTGTCTATATCGTATCTCCCGCCCCGAACGAACGGGGCGGGAGGTGGGCCTTGGCGTAAGGTTTAGAACAGTTCTTCGACTGTCTTGACGACATTGTCCACGGTGAAGCCGAACTCCTTGAACAACTGACCCGCCGGAGCCGATTCGCCGAAGCGGTCGAGACCGATGATCTTGCCGTCAAAGCCGACGTATTTATACCACCCATCGGTGGAACCGGCTTCCACGGCCACGCGCTTGGTGACGGACGGCGGCAGCACCTCGTCGCGGTAGGCTTGGTCCTGAGCTTCGAACACGTTGGTGGACGGCACGGAGACCACGCGGACTTTCTTGCCCTTCGCGGCCAGCGCTTCCTGAGCCTTCACCGCCAGTTCCACCTCGGAGCCAGTGGCGATGAGGATGGCCTCGGGGGCGCCTTCGCAGTCGCGCAGGATGTAGCCGCCCTTGCGGATGGCTTCGATCTGCTCGGGGGTGCGGGGAACGTGCAGCAGGTTTTGACGAGAGAAGATCAGGGTGGACGGGCCATCCTTACGCTCGATGGCGGCGGCCCAGGACACGGCGGATTCCACCGCGTCGGACGGACGCCAAACCTGCATGTTGGGGATCATGCGGAGGGTGGCGGTCTGCTCGACCGGCTGGTGGGTCGGGCCGTCTTCGCCGAGGCCGATGGAGTCGTGGGTGTAGACGAACAACACTGGCGCCTTCATCAGCGCGGCCATACGCAGCGCGTTGCGGGCGTACTCGGAGAACATCAGGAAGGTCGCGCCGTAGGGCTTGAAGCCGCCGTGCAGGGCGATACCGTTCATGATGGCGGACATGCCGAACTCGCGCACGCCGTAGTAGACATAGTTGCCGTTGAAGCCTTCGGCGTTGATGTCCTTGCAGCCTTTCCACAGGGTCAGGTTGGAACCCGCCAAGTCGGCGGAGCCGCCCAAGAGTTCCGGCAGCAGCGGGCCGAAGCCGTTCAGGGTGTTCTGCGAGGCTTTGCGGCTGGCGATGGTTTCGCCCTTCTCGGCCACGGCGGCGATGAAGGCACCCGACCTCTCGGCCCAATCGCTCGGCAGTTCGCCAACGATGCGGCGTTCGAACTCGGCGGCCAGTTCCGGGAATTCGCGGCGGTAGTTCTCGAAGCGGTCGTTCCAGTCGGACTCGTACTTGGCACCCACTTCTTTGGCGTCCCACCCCTCGGCGATGTCGGCGGGGATTTCGAACGGGGCGTGCGGCCAGCCCAGGTTTTCGCGGGTCAGGGCGATTTCGTCATTGCCCAGCGCGGCACCGTGGCATTCTTCCTTGCCCTGCTTGTTGGGGGAGCCGAAACCGATGATGGTCTGGCAGCAGATCAGGGTCGGCTTGCCGGTCTCGGCGCGGGCGGCTTCGATGGCGGCCTTGATGGCTTCGGGATCGTGGCCGTCCACGGTCGGGATGACATGCCAGCCGTAAGCTTCGAAGCGGGCCGGGGTGTTGTCTTGGAACCAGCCGGGGGTGTGGCCCGGATGGCCGCGCACTTCGCCGTCGATGGAGATATTGTTGTCGTCATAGAACGCGATCAGCTTGCCCAGGCCCATGGTGCCAGCCAGCGAGCAGGCTTCGTGAGAGATGCCTTCCATCATGCAGCCGTCGCCCAGGAACACATAGGTGTTGTGGTCAACGATGGTGTGGCCGGGGCGGTTGAACTGACCGGCCAGGGTGCGCTCGGCGATGGCGAAACCGACGCCGTTGGTGATGCCCTGACCCAAGGGGCCGGTGGTGGTTTCGATGCCGGGGGCGTAGCCGTATTCCGGGTGGCCGGGGGTTCTGGAGTGGAGCTGACGGAACTGCTTCAGTTCGTCGATGGGCAGGTCGTAGCCGGTCAGGTGCAGCAGGGAATAGATCAGCATGGAGCCATGCCCGTTGGACAGCACGAAGCGGTCGCGATCCGGCCACTTCGGGTTCGTCGGGTTATGACGCAGGTAATCGTTCCACAGGACCTCGGCAATGTCCGCCATTCCCATCGGCGCTCCCGGATGACCGGAGTTGGCTTTCTGTACGGCATCCATGCTCAAGGCGCGTATAGCGTTGGCAAGTTCTCGGCGCGAAGGCATGTTGTTCTCCTCAGAAGGTTGTTGTCGAATAGTAGATTGTGAATTATCTATCAGCGGAACCGGCTTTGTCATCTAATCTTCCCGTGATTCCAAGGGCTTGCGGCGTTGGGCGGTGGGCTTGACAAGATCGGTGGCGGGTGAATAGCGGCTCCGATGCCCGATTGGCATGGGGTGGATACTTTAATGGCTTTTTAGTATAAGAAAAGTAAGAAATATTTACCTTAGAGATAAATCAAACTTTATTAAGAAAGCGGGTTTAGCCATGAATGTCACCCTCCGGCAGTTGAAGGTTTTCGAGCGGGTCGCCCGGCGCTTGAGTTTTACCCGCGCCGCCGAGGAGCTTTTCCTCACCCAACCGGCGGTCTCGATGCAAATCAAGCAGTTCGAGGAAAGCGTCGGCCTGCCGCTGTTCGAGCGGCTGGGCAAGAAAATCTACCTGACCCGTGCGGGGGAGGAATTGTACCGCCTGAGCCGGACCATTTCCCAACAATTGGAGGAGGCCGAGCAATTGGTCGAGGAACTCAAGGGCACCGAGGGCGGTCGGCTGTTGGTGGCCGTGGCCAACACCGTCCACTATTTTGGTATCCGGCTGCTGGCCGAATTCTGTCGCCGCCACCCAAAAGTCCGGGTCAGCTTCAAAGTGACCAACCGCAAGGGTTTGTTGCGGCAGTTGGAGGACAACGAATCCGACATCGTGCTGATGGGCCAGCCGCCGGACGACGACAGCCTGGAAGCGGACGCCTTCCTCGACAATCCCGTCGTGGTCATCGCTCCGGTCGATCATCCCCTGGCCGGGCGGGACAGCATCGCCCTGGATGAACTAGCGCAGGAGAGCTTCCTAATGCGGGAACAGGGTTCCGGCACCCGCAACTCGGTGGAGCGGTTCCTGGCCGAGCGGGGCGTCCGGTTGAATATCAACATGGAGATGAACACCAACGGCGCCATCAAGCAGGGCGTGGAGGAGGGGCTGGGTTTGGGTATCGTGTCGATCCACACCTTGGAGCGCGAACTGGAGGACGGGCGATTGGCTGTGCTGAACGTGGAATCCTTTCCGATCATGCGTAAGTGGTTCATCGTGCATCGGGCCGGTAAGCGGCTGTCGGCGGTGGCGCGGGAATTCTCCGATTTCGTCAAGAACGAATCGCCCCAATTTGTGAGGGGCGACATCATCGAGGCGGCGTTAAAGGGAACACGGAACCGGGACGTGATTGCCCGGCGGTAATCCGCCGTGGGAGCGGGCTTCAGCCCGCGACATCGCCCCGTTGCCCGGTCGCGGGCTGAAGCCCGCTCCCACAAACGGTTACACCGTCCTTGAATATCTCGGCGCTTCGCCCGTGGCTGGCTGCCGCAAATAAGCATCAAACAGCATGGCGATATTCCGCAGAAACAACCGCCCGCTATCGGTAACGCGGATGACATCCCCGTCCAGCACCAGCAAGCCATCCGCCGCCAATTCCGCCAATTCTTCGCCGCAAGTGAAATGGGCGTCGAATTCCACGCCCCATTCTCGCCCAAATGCTGCCGTGTCCAGTTCCAAGTCGCACATGATGCGGGTGATGGCTTCCCGGCGCAGCTTATCCTCGCGGCTGATTCTTAAGCCACGCTCGGTGGGCAAGCGCCCGGCCTGGATGCGGTCGCGATATTCCGAAAGTTTCTTGAGGTTCTGCGCGTAGACCTCGTCGGTCTGGCTGATGGCCGACGCGCCGAAGGCCAGGATGTCGCAGTCCTTGTGGGTGGTGTAACCCTGGAAGTTGCGGTAGAGGGTTTTATTCCGCTGCGCTTCCACCAGTTCGTCGCCGGGCAGGGCGTAGTGGTCCATGCCGATGTAGACGTAACCCACGCCGGTGAGCCGGTCCAGGATGAGTTCCTGCAAGGCGATGCGGGTGTGGAAATCGGGCAGGTCCGCTTCGGGAATCAACTTCTGGTGCCGCTTCATCCACGGCACATGGGCATAGTTGAATACCGCTAGCCGGTCCGGGCGCATGTCGATGATGGCGTCCAAGGTTTTGGCGAAACTCGCCACGGTCTGGTGGGGCAGGCCGACCATCAGGTCCATGTTCACCGATTCAAAGCCAACCTCCCGCATCCAGCCATAGACTTCCCGAATCAGCGCTTCTGGCTGCACCCGGTTGACCGTTTTCTGTACCCGTTCGTCCAAGTCCTGCACACCCAGGCTGATCCGGTTGAAGCCGAGATTTTTCAGCGTTTGAACATGCTCGCGGGTCAGTTCGCGGGGGTCGGCCTCGCAGCCAATTTCCGCGTCGTCCGCCAGGGTGAAGCCCGACAGCAGATGACCGAACAGCCGCTCCATGTCGGCGGGCTTGAGGAATGTCGGCGTGCCGCCGCCCCAATGCACTTGCCGAACCTGATGATGCGGCGAAATTAGGCCGGTAACGTGGTCGATCTCCCGGAACAGCAGGTCGAGATAGCGCTCGGCCCGGCCATAATCGCGGGTCGCCACCATGTTGCAGCCGCAGTACCAGCACAGCGTGTCGCAGAAGGGGATGTGCGCGTACAGCGAGAGGCCGCGTCCGCTGTCCCGCTCGGCCTTGAGCTCGGCCTCCCAGTCCGCGTCGGTGAAGCCGGTGTGGAAATGGGGGGCGGGCGGATACGAGGTGTAGCGTGGCCCGGATTTGCAGTACTTTTCGAGGAGCGCGGTGGTTTTCATGGGCGGAGGATTAGGCCGGGGGATGGAAAATCAAAGCCCTCGGAGGCGTTTGGCTGAGGAATAAAAAAACCCGCTGACCTGTTGGGAGGTGCGGGTTCTTTTATGGCGGTATTTGGCGGAGAGGAAGGGATTCGAACCCTTGTGGGGCGTTTCAGCCCCCATCCGATTTCGAGTCGGCGCCGTTGTGACCGCTTCGGTACCTCTCCGTGGAAAGGCAGCTATTATCGCAGAACTTCGCGCCAATAAAAATGCCAGCCTTCGTCGGCTTGAGGCAATCGCGCTATGTCCCTTTGGTCCCCTCTCCCACCAGAAGAGGGCTAGGCGAGGGGGGCGAATAAGGTTTCTTCCTCAAAAACCGTTTCGGTGGACGGACATGAAAGGCCACACGAGGAAAAAAGCCTGTTTTTCATCCTCTCTGGAGCGGGGCTTTTGCTGCTTCAGGACCACAGCGACCAGCGCCCGAAGGCCAGGACGTACAGGGCTATCAGGCCATTGGTCGTCATGTGGGCGACGATGGCGTCCCCCAGTCGACCCCGGTGGTAGACCGCCCC
>NZ_JBTEKS010000120.1:0-11232 GCF_054333355.1 Methylomagnum sp.
GGGGCGTGGGTGGCCTGGGTGGGTATGGCGGTGGATTGGGGGGCATGGGGGGCTACGGAGATACTGTAGGGAATAATTCCGCCGGGAGTGACGCCCAAAGTGGGAGCGGAAGCCAAGGCTCTGCTAGATCGGGTGCCTGTAGCGGCGGCACCGGGAATTTCGGCGGCGGCGCTGGGGCGTTGGGCGCGACAGGTGGATATAACACCGGAATGGGTGGATATGGCGGTGGATTGGGGGGCGGGATCGGGGGCTATGGCAGCGGATTCGGTAGTGGTATTGGGGGTTATGGCGGCGTCGGTGGCACGAGCGGTTTTGGCTCTGGATTAACCGGACTCGGCGGCGGCTCGGGTGGTTATGGCGTGGGGGTTGGGGGGCTTGGCGGCGGTTTGAATACCTATGGCGGATTCAATTCGGGAACCACTTGGAATGGCGGAGTTTGCCATCGCACTCGCCGCACCCAGTGGCAAGCCATCTATACCGAATACACCACCACCACCTCGCAGATATTTCAGGACACACAACAGGCCTATATACCGATTAGTCAACCCACCAACGCCACTAACATCAACGAAATAATCACTCGGAAGCGGGCACAGGCCAGTGTTTCCTTATTGTATCCGAAAACTAATATCACGCTGAGCGGCTACCAGGAACGGGCCAATTATCAATCCAATGGGAACCAAGATGTGTTGGGTGTCACGGCTTTTTGGAATTGGCGTTTCGCGAAGCAAACCTCGTCACAATTAATGGTGGCTTGGCAATCGCTCAATGCCAAGCCGACATCGAGTCCCCAATACTCGAGCGATTTTTCTATGATTTCTCTGGGCGTGTACCATACCATCTCGAAATATGTCAGTGGTGGCTTGACTTACCGATATACCGAGCAGAGTTCGGATTTATTAGCGGCTTCTTATTCGGAAAACCGTGTAATGGCAAATCTATTTCTAAGGTATTGAATCCTTATGTATGACACGTTCTACAACCTAAAGAAGAAGCCTTTTCAGCTTAACCCCGATCCCGAGTTCTTTTTTAATAGCGCGGTGCATCGGCGGGCCTTGGCTTATCTCCGCTATGGGTTGGCTCAGGGTGAAGGGTTTGTGGTGGTGACGGGCGTGCCGGGCACCGGCAAGACCATGTTGGTCAAAGAGCTATTTGAAACCTTGCGCAACGAGAATATCGTCGCCGGTTTAATGGTGACATCGCAGGTGGGGGCTGAGGATACTTTGCGGATTATTGCCGCGACGTTCGGTTTGTCCTACGACGGCGATGCCAAGGCGATTTTGCTAAAGAATCTGGAAAACTTTTTCAAGCTCAAAGCCCGCGAGGGAAGGCGCGTGCTATTAGTGGTGGACGAGGCCCAGAATCTCCCACCGCAGTCCTTGGAAGAATTGCGGATGTTGTTGAATTTTGAATTGGATGGACGTTCGGTATTCCAGGTTTTCATGTTGGGCCAGGATGAACTGCGGGTCACTTTGCAAAGCGGCAAAATGGAGCAGGTCCGGCAAAGGGTGACGGCCACTTATCATTTACGGCCCTTGGAGCCGGACGAAACCCACGACTATATCCTGCACCGCTTGACCACCGCTGGCTGGAATCAAGACCCACATATTTCCGACTTGGCATTCGAGGAAATACATAATTATGCCAATGGCATTCCCCGAATCATTAATACCCTGTGCGACCGTTTGCTGTTATATGGTTACTTGGAAGAGTTACATGAATTGACCCTAGAAGCGGTGCAGTTAGTGATTAATGAAATAGATCAGGATGCGGTGAAAAGTCCACCAGCGGCGTGCCCCGAGTCCACTAATGGCGCAGCCAATGGATTGGTTAGGGAGTTGGCCGATAATTTGCCCATGGGCGAAGGAAGCCTTGAAAACCGTGTATGCCAACTTGAGAATATGGTTTCCGCCTTGCGGAAAACAGCACAAAAGGAGCGGGCCTTGCTGCGCAAAGCTATTTTATTGCAGTTGGATATGGACCCGGTTTATGAGGATCAGCCGGACGACTTGCCCGAGTCGCGATAATTCATGACGCGACATTAGGGATTATAGTGATCCCGATATTATTACCTTATTAGTATAGATGGCAGTGGAGGGAAAGCTTCATTTGATCGCCCTCACCCCAACCCTCTCCCGTGGGGAGAGGAGGCAGAACATGGTTTTACCAACCCAGGTATTTATGTTCCCGGTCCATTCATAGAACACGAGGCGATTGAATTGTTCCCATCATTAAAAGTAGGCAAGGAAACTTCCCCCGTGAATGCCATGACGGTGGATGTGGAGGATTATTTCCAGGTTTCCGCCTTCGAGCCTTATATCGCCCGAGAGGCTTGGGAAAAGCTATCGTGTCGGGTCGAGCGGAATACCGATAAGATCCTACAGTTATTCGCGGCCCATGGTGTAAACGCTACTTTTTTCACGCTGGGCTGGGTGGCGGAGCGTTATCCGGGGCTGGTGAAGCGGATCGTCGAAGCCGGGCATGAATTGGCCTGTCATGGTTATAGCCATATTCGGGTGACGGAACAAACGCCAGCGGAGTTCCGCGAAGACGTGAGCCTATCCAAGCGGATTTTGGAAGACATTTCCGGCGGTTCCGTGCTGGGGTATCGGGCCGCCAGTTATTCCATCGGCGCGAATAATCTGTGGGCGCTGGACATTCTCGGCGAGTTGGGCTTTCGTTATAGTTCCAGCATTTACCCCGTCAAACATGATTTATATGGCATGCCGGAGGCGCCGCGCTTCGGGTTCCAACCGAGTGGTGCCGCAGGCTTGTTGGAATTGCCCGTTACCACCGTGAAATTGGGCGAGCGGAATTTCCCCTGTGGCGGCGGCGGCTATTTTCGGTTGCTGCCCTATGGGGTTTCCCGTTGGGCCATGCGCCGGGTTAATAAGCAGGATGGGCAGGCATGCATTTTTTATTTCCACCCGTGGGAGATTGATCCAGATCAGCCCCGCCAGAAAAATATCAATATGAAAACCCGTTTCCGCCATTATCTCAATTTGTCCCGCATGGAAGGACGTCTGGTTCGGCTATTGAATGATTTTCGGTGGGACACCATGGCGAACGTGTTTCTAGACTCGGGCGAAAGTCGGCCTGCCAATTAATTTCCCACCGGATACTTATGGATATTAAGCTTTTAGATAATGGCCGCAAGGCGGATTGGGATGCCTTTGTCGAGGCGTGTCCAAGGGCCAGTTTTTTTCATAAGTCCGGCTGGAAAGAGGTTATTGAGCGGGCTTTTGGCCATGCCACCTATTACTTTTACGCGGAACAATCCGGGAGAATCGTCGGCCTGCTGCCCTTGGGCCATGTGAAAAGCCTGCTGTTCGGCAATGCTTTAATTTCCAATCCATTTTGCGTCTACGGTGGCGCGGTGGCGGAATCGGACGCGGCACGCCAAGCGCTGGAGGATCGGGCGGTGAGTTTGGCCCATGAATTGGGCGTGGATTATTTGGAATTCCGTAACCAGCACGCCGGGTCTTCTGGACGCCCGACCAAATCCCTGTATGTCACCTTCCGTAAAACCCTGGACCCGGACCCGGATAAAAACTTGGCAGCAGTGCCGAGAAAACAGCGGGCCATGATTCGAAAAGGTATGGCGGCGGGCCTGCAATCGGTGGTGGATGCCAAGGTGGATAGGGTTTATGAGGCTTATGCGGAATCCGTGCGTAATTTAGGTACGCCAGTGTTTTCCAAGCGGTATTTCGAGCTTTTGAAGGAAGTATTCGGCGACGCCTGCGAGCTGTTGTCCATCGAACACGAAGGGCAGGTGGTGGCCGGGGTGATGAACTTTTATTTCCGCGACGAGGTGTTGCCCTATTATGGCGGCGGTATCGAACGGGCGCGGGATTTGAAGGCCAATGATTTCATGTATTGGGAAGTCATGCGGCGGGCGGTCGAGAAAGGCGTGAATGTCTTCGATTATGGCCGCAGCAAGGAAGGCACCGGGTCATACCGATTCAAGACCCATTGGGGATTTGAACCCGAGCCGCTGCCGTATGAATATGAATTGGTGAAGGCCCGGCAGGTGCCGAATATCAATCCCTTGAATCCTAAATATCGGCTGTTCGTGTCGGCTTGGCAGCACTTGCCATTGCCGGTGAGTAAACTGGTTGGACCTTGGATTTCGCGGAGCCTGGGCTGATATGGGCGATACTGGACAAACCATGAGGGAAATCCTGTTTCTGGTCCACCGGATTCCCTATCCGCCCAATAAAGGGGACAAGATTCGTTCCTTCCATATCCTCAAATATCTGGCGGAATCCTGCCGGGTTTATCTCGGGGCGTTTGTGGACGATCCCGAGGATTGGCAATATCTGCCCGAGGTGCGAAAGTATTGCGCGGAAGCCTGCCTATTGCCCCTGAATCCCACTCAGGGAAAATGGCGGAGTTTGAAAGGCTTTATCACCGGGGAACCCCTGAGCGTGCCTTATTATGCGGATTCCCATATGTCGGCCTGGGTGAGGCGGATTATGGCGCGGCCTTCCATCGGGGGTGTTTTGGTGTTTTCTTCGGCCATGTCCCAATACGCCGAACCCTATGACGGCGTGCCGCGCCTCATCGACTTCGTGGATGTGGATTCAGATAAATGGCGTCAATATGCCCGCAATAAAACCTGGCCCGCCAGTTGGGTTTATCGCCGCGAGGCGGCTTATCTGCTCCGGCACGACCGGCGGGTGGCGGCCAAGTTCGACCGTTCCTTATTCGTGTCCGAGCAGGAGGCGAATCTCTTCGCGGAACTGGCCCCGGAGACCGCCGACCGCCTGCTCCCCTTGGAGAACGGCGTGGATACGGTTTATTTCGACGGCTTGGCGGATTATCCCAACCCTTACGGGCCGGATGACCGGGTAATGGTGTTCACCGGGGCCATGGATTATTGGGCCAATGTGGATGCCGTGGCTTGGTTCGCCCATGTGGTGTTCCCCTTGATCCGTGAACACGATGACAGCGTCCGGTTCGTCATTGCCGGCGCTCGCCCCACCGAGGCGGTGCGGGCGCTGGAGGCCCGCGAAGGCGTCACGGTGACGGGCGCGGTGCCGGATATGCGGCCTTATCTGGCCCATGCCCGCATGGCGGTGGCGCCGTTGCGCATTGCCCGTGGCATACAGAACAAGGTGTTGGAGGCGATGGCCATGGGCAAGCCGGTGCTGGCCTCGCCCGCCGCGATGGAGGGGATACGGATCGACGCCGCCTTGGATACCTGGGTGGCGGATCAGCCGGAGGATTGGGCCGGGGCCGCGCTGGCGATGCTGCGCGACGAGGGGGCGCCGGCTTGGTCGGCGGTGAATCGGCGCTTTATTGAGCGGCGCTATGGCTGGGACCATAGTCTCGCCCGCCTCGGCGACTTGCTGGAGAACCTATGAGCGATCACGCCGCCACGCTCAAGGGCGAGGGGTCGGCCCGTGGGGCGGACTTGGCGCCACACTGGCGGACGGCGCTGGCGGTGGTGGTCGCCGGCATGGTGGCCTTGCTGGCGATTTACCACGAGACCTTTGGTTCCATCGTGGAGATTTGGTGGCGGTCGGAAACGTTCGCCCATGGCTTTTTGATCTTCCCCATCAGCGCATGGCTGATTTGGCAGCGTCGGGACGTGGTGGCGCGGATTCCGCCCCGCCCGGATTATCGGGCGGCACCGTTTTTGGTGCTGGCGGGCCTGGGCTGGCTGGTGGCCCGCGTGGCCGGGGTTCAGGTGGTCGAGCAATATGCCCTCATCGCCATGCTGCCCGGTCTGGTTTGGCTGCTGCTGGGCTGGCGGGTGTTCCGGGAACTGGCGTTCCCCTTGGGCTTCCTATTGTTCGCCGTGCCCATGGGGGAGTTTCTGGTGCCCCCGATGATGGACTTCACCGCCGACTTCACGGTCATGATGCTGCGCCTCACCGGCGTCCCGGTGTTCCGGGAGGGCACGTTCTTCAGCATTCCCAGCGGCGACTGGTCGGTGGTGGAAGCCTGTAGCGGGCTGCGCTATCTGATTGCCTCCATCACCCTGGGCTTTCTGTACGCCTACCTGAGCTACCGCTCGATTTATCGGCGGCTGGCGTTCATCGCCTTGGCCTTGGCGTTCCCGGTCATCGCCAATGGCCTTCGCGCCTACATGATCGTGATGCTGGCCCATTTGAGCAATATGAAGCTGGCCGTGGGGGCGGACCACCTCATTTACGGCTGGGTGTTTTTCGGGCTGGTCATGCTGCTGATGTTCTGGCTGGGTTCGCTGTGGGCGGACGACGCGGCCCATTCGGAGGACCGGGCGCGGCGGGTGGGCGGCGTCACGCCGACGCCAGCGGCGCGACAGACGTTGTTGGTCGGCCTGGCGGTCGCGTTGGGAATCGCTGTGGTGTGGCCGGTGCGGGCCGCTTATATCGAGCGCTTGGCGGCGGCCCGGACCGGGCCGATGGCTCTAACGCTGCCCGAACAGGCCGGTGCTTGGCGGGCCACCGGCGCTTTCACCGAGTGGAAGCCGTCCTATGTCCGGCCCACGCTGTTGGCGGAAAAGTTTTTCAGCGATGGGGCGAACACGGTGGGTCTATTCGTGATGGTTTACCGGAATCAGGCGCAGGGGGATGAGTTGATTAATTCCCAGAACGTGTTGATTCCTCAGGGCCACCCGGTCTGGAAAATGCCGGGCGAGAGGTCGGCGCAAGTGACCCTTAACGGCCAGCCAGTGACGGTGCTGCAAGGGGAGTTGCTGTCGCCCCGGCAAAGGCTGGTGACGTGGCGTTGGAACCGCATCGGCGAGGCGTATACGGCCAACGACTACGTGGGCAAATGGCTGGAGGCGAAGGACAGGCTGTGGGGTGACATCCGCGACGAGGCCGGGCTGGTCATCGTGACGGAATATGACGAAGACCCCGAGGCGGCGCTGGCGGTGTTGCAACGGTTCACGGACGCCATGCTGGGGCCGCTCGAAGCCAGCCTGAACCGGGCGGCGGGTGGCTGAGGCGATGGCCGGAAATGATTTCAGTCAGGGCGGCGGGCGCGGGTACCTGCCCGACCCACGGAAGCCTCCGTTGGTGGCCCATATCATTTATCGCCTGGGCGTGGGTGGCCTGGAAAACGGCTTGGTGAACCTCATCAACCGCACGCCCGGGGACCGCTATCGCCACGCGGTGATTTGCCTCAAGGATGCCACCGATTTTCGCCGCCGCCTCGCGCCCGAGGTGCCGGTGTACGAGCTGCATCGTCGGGAAGGGCAGGACTTCGGGCTGTATGTCCGGCTGTTCCGCCTGCTGCGGGAACTCCGGCCCGACCTCGTGCATACCCGCAACTTGGCGGCGGTAGAGTGCTTGCTCCCCGCGTGGCTGGCGGGCGTCAGGGCGCGGGTGCATGGGGAGCATGGCTGGGATGTGTTCGACCCCGACGGGAGCAACCGCAAATATCAATGGCTGCGGCGGGCCTTCGAGCCTCTGGTTCAGCGCTATATCCCGCTGTCGCGTCACTTGGAAGACTATCTCCTGGCGCGGATCAAGGTGCCCGCCGGGAAAATCACCCGGATTTGCAACGGCGTGGACACGGCGGTTTTCTGCCCCGCGCCGGGCGGACGGGCGGCGATTCCCGACTGTCCATTCGGGACCGGCGAGGGCTTGATTCTGGCGGGCACCGTGGGCCGGATGCATGGCGTGAAGGACCAGATCAATCTGGTCCGGGGCTTTCTGAAACTTATCGCGGACCATCCCCGGCACCGAGCGGGCTTGCGGTTGATCTTGGTGGGCGACGGTCCCCTGCGGGCCGAGGCCGAAGCCTTGCTGCGGAAGGCGGGCGCGGCGGCGCTGGCCTGGCTGCCGGGCGAGCGCGGCGACATCGCGGACATTCTGCGCGGGCTGGATATTTTCGTGCTGCCCTCACAGGCGGAGGGGATTTCCAACACCATCCTGGAAGCCATGGCGTCAGGGCTGCCAGTCATCGCCACGGCGGTGGGCGGCAACCCGGAGTTGGTGGACGATGGCGTCACCGGGCGCTTGGTGCCCAAGCAAAATCCCGATGCCATGGCCACCGCCTTGCTGGAATATCTGGATCAACCGGAACGCATCCAGGCCCACGCCGCCGCCGGATTGGCGCGGGTGCGGGACGGCTTCAGCCTGGACGGGATGGTGGGGCGGTATTTGGCCGTTTACGATGACGTGTTGGACGCCAAGAGGGCATAAGCATGTGGGGTGGTGCCGACATTTTCGATACACTCACAAAAACAATAATCTTTCTGCACCAAAACGGATAACCGGACCCCACCCGGACAGCTATGCGAATTCTCCACATACTCGATCATTCCATCCCGCTGCACAGCGGCTACACCTTCAGAACCCGCGCCATCCTGGAGCAGCAGCGCGCCCTGGGTTTTGAGACTTTCCACATCACCTCGGCCAAGCAAAAGGGTCCGAGCGTCGCGGTCGAGGAAGTGGACGGCTTCCGCTTTTTCCGCACGCCCCAACCCAACCACTGGTATGCCGACTGGCCTTTGCTGAACCATTTTTCGGTGGTGGACAGCCTGGCGAAGCGCTTGGGCGAGGTCATCGAGGACGTCGGTCCCGACATTCTCCACGCCCATTCTCCGGCCCTGAACGGCTTGGCCGCGCTGCGGGTCGCCCAGTGGTACTCGCTGCCGGTGGTCTACGAGTGCCGGGCCTTCTGGGAGGATGCCGCCGTGGACCACGGCACCAGCCGGGAAAACGGGCTGCGCTACCGCGCCACCCACGCCCTGGAAAGCTACGTATTCCGCCGGGCGCAGGCCATCACCACAATCTGCGAGGGCTTGCGGCAGGACATCATTGCCCGGGGCATCCCCGCCGCCAAGGTGACGGTCATCCCCAACGCCGTGGACATCCACCGCTTCCACTTCGCGGGCGAGCCGGACCTCAAGTTACGGGAAGAACTCGGCTTGATCGGCAAAACGGTGCTGGGTTTCATCGGCTCGTTTTACGCCTATGAGGGCTTGCCCCTGCTGTTGGAAGCCATGCCCGCGATTCTGCGCGACAAGCCGGACCTGACCTTGCTCTTGGTGGGCGGCGGTCCCCAGGAGGCGTTCCTCAAAGAAGAAGTGAAGCGCTTAGGGCTGGGCGACAACGTGATTTTCTCGGGCCGGGTATCTCACGACAAGGTGCAAAAGTATTACGACCAAGTGGATATATTCGTCTACCCCCGCTATTCCATGCGGCTGACCGAATTGGTGACGCCGTTGAAACCCCTGGAAGCCATGGCCCAAGGTCGGTTGGTGGTGGCCTCCGACGTAGGCGGACATAAGGAATTAATCGCCGACCGGCAAACCGGCTGGCTATTCAAGGCGGGCGACGCCGCCGACCTGGCCCGGACGGTATTGGAACTTATCAACGCGCCGGACGCGTGGCCCATCATTAAACAGGCCGGGCGTCGGTTCGTGGAGCAGGAACGCAACTGGCAAGCCAGCGTCCAGCGCTACGTCGCTATTTATCAAAGCCTCTTGGCCGGGTGAGGGCGGGCGCATGACGATACTTGCGCCTGTTTATAAACTCATCGGCAACGCCCTGTCGCCCGCCGGGGCTAGGGCGCGGCTCAGCCTCCTGATTTATCACCGGGTGCTGGCGGAGACCGACCCCTTGTCCCCCAACGAAACCACCGCCGCCCGCTTCGATGCGGAAATGGCTCTGCTCAAGCAGGTCTTCAACGTGCTGCCCCTGTCCGAAGCCGTGGCCCGGCTCAAAGCGGGCAGCCTCCCGGTGCGCACGGCTTGCGTCACCTTCGACGATGGCTACGCCGACAACCTGACGCTGGCCTTGCCGATCCTCAAGAAACACGGTTTGCCCGCCTGCTTTTTCATCGCCAGCGGGTATTTGAACGGCGGGCGGATGTTCAACGACACCGTGATTGAATCCATCCGCCGCGCCAAATCGGAGCGCCTCGACTTGAGCGGCTTGGGATTGGGCGAACACGATATTTCAACGCCGGACGCCAAGGCCCAAGCCATCGGGCGGATTTTGCCGAAAATAAAATATTTGCCGCTTGGTCAGCGCGAGGACACGGCGGCGGAATTGGCGGCAAAAGTCACGGACGAGGCGCTGCCCAATGATTTGATGATGACCACCGAGCAATTGCAAAACCTGTATGAATCCGGCATGGAAATCGGCGCACATACCCATTTACATCCCATTTTGGCGAAACTCGACGAAGCCTCGGCGCGGCGGGAAATAAGTGCGGGGGTGGAGTATTTGGAGCAAACCTTGAATACCCGGATACGAGTATTTGCGTATCCCAACGGCAAGCCCGGTGTTGATTATCTTCCCCAGCAGGCGGGGTTAATCAAAGCCCTGGGATTCGAGGGCGCGGTTTCCACCCGCTGGGGCGCGGCTAGTGCGGGAAGCGATCCGTTTCAATTGCCCCGGTTCACGCCTTGGTCGGCGAGTTTGGCGAAATTCCATCCGCAGCTTTTGCAGAATTTGGCGCGGTCGTATCAGTCTGGGAATAAATAGCTGTGGGAGTGGGCTTCAGCCCACGACCGAGTGGTCGCCTGTCGTGGGCTGAAGCCCGCTCCCACGGAGTAAGGATTGAGTCTCGCCCCGTCGCTCGCAGGAGACGGGACGCAGAGCGACCAAGGCAGCATTCCCCCGGAGACCGTCTGCCATTAAGTTTAAGGATGCGTAGGCTTTGATTTCGCTGGCTGAGCGGAGTCGAAGTCGGCGCTTTGCGCATCGCTTTGATGCGGGCTTCGGCGCGGGTCGCCAGTGGCAGCGCCAGCAAAAACAACGGCGAGGGCGAAACCGCCCCGGTGTGCTTCGGCTGCCACTGAGAATGCGCCATACCTTTTGTAGGGCGCGAGCCGCACACTATAAGGCTTAATATTTCGTTATACCGGCATCCCGCTGGTATTGCAGACTCTTCTGGGCAAGCGGGAACATCCTATTTAGCTCGGGATTATTGCCCTGCCTTGTAACCCACTTTTCCAACTGACACGGATGGATAACATCCCTTTACAGGGGTGTTATCCGTTTCAACTCCGCCCGTATGCTTCCAGGGATATTTCACGCCCAATTCGCAAAATTCAACATTCAAAACAGGGCTTGCATTTCCCCCTTTCGGCCTCCGGCGCTTTTTGAACACATAAATTTTGAGTGTTCCACTTAAAACCGGCAACCGCTGCGAGGCATGGAGCGATGTGAAGCGAGCGAGCCGAGTAGTCCCCGGTAGCCCGAGTGCCGGGCGGATTCCCGGAGGGAATCTGCAAGGCCCACGACCGGGCGTAGAGCCATTTGTGGAGCCACGTCCCGATCC
>NZ_JBTEKS010000121.1:0-11079 GCF_054333355.1 Methylomagnum sp.
TCGGCACGAACGGCCCGCTGTGTAAGCCCTGGTATAAAATCCGCTCAATGTTCCGACCCTTTGCCGGGAGTACCCGCTGATGAATGCTATTCGCCCGCCGCCCTTGCCCAGCCTCTACGACCAACTCCAAGCCCTGCCGGAAAATCGGGTGGGGGAGATCATCGACGGCCAGTTGTACACCCAGCCGCGCCCGTCGGGTCCACACGGCTTGGCGGAATTCAACCTGGGCTACACCGTGGGCGGGCCATTCAGCAAAGGCCGGGGCGGACCCGGTGGCTGGTGGATTTTGATCGAACCCGAGGTCCATTTCGTCCGCGACACCGAGGTGACCGTGCCGGACTTGGCGGGTTGGCGGCGCGAGCGGATGCCGTCGATACCCAAGGGGCACCGCTTTGAGGCCGTGCCCGATTGGGTGTGCGAAGTGTTGTCCACGCACACCGCCAAGAAGGACCGGGCCAAGAAAATGCCGCTGTATGCCCGGTTTGGCGTTACCCATTGCTGGCTGGTCGATCCCCGTCAGCGGACCCTGGAAGCCTATGAGTTAAGGGCGGGATTATGGACCTTGCTGGCGACGCTTGAAGATGAGGAAACCGTCGCTTTGCCGCCATTCGACGCGGTGGGGTTTTCGCTGGGGGATTTGTGGACGTGAGTCCGGGAACGGGGCGCTATTCTCGCGGGTCCGAAAATAGCCATCAGATCAATCGGCAGGAGGGTAGCCAAAATGATCGCACCGCAACTTTTGATCGCGCCGTTAACCGTCATCCTGCTATCACTCGGGCTTTTCGGTTGCGAACCCCAGCACCGCCCCTTCCGTCAATCGGACACCCTGGCGGACCACTCCCCCGCCCATCATCACACCGAAGCCTTCCGCCCTCCCGCTGGAAGCGGGCCGACAACCCCAACGGCGGCGGACGAGCCAGCGGAATTGCTGCCCGGCCTTGGCGCGCTTCACTATCCCATCACCACCGCCGCGCCGTTGGCGCAAGCCTATTTCGACCAGGGCTTGCGGCTCACGTATGCCTTCAACCACGCCGAGGCGCGGCGGGCCTTCCGCCAAGCGCAGCGGCTGGACCCCGCTTGCGCCCTGTGCTTTTGGGGCGAGGCGCTGGCGCTGGGGCCGAACATCAACGCGCCCATGGAGTCCGCCGCGCTGGGTCCAGCCCTGGACGCCATCGGCAAGGCCCGCGCCCTTTCCGGCCAAGCGGCGCCGCGCGAGCGGGCCTTGATCGAAGCCCTAGCGAAACGCTATTCCCCAGACACGCGGGCCGAGCGGGCCGCCTTGGACCGTGCCTACGCCGACGCCATGGGCGAGGCGGCGGCGCGGTTTCCCGCAGACGACCAAATCGCGGTGCTGTACGCCGAATCCTTGATGGACCTGTCGCCCTGGGATTATTGGGAAGCCGGCGGCGCCAAGCCGAAGGGGCGCATGGCGGAATCGCTGGCGGTGCTGGAGCGGGTGTTGCGGCGCAACCCGGAGCATCCGGGCGCCATCCATTACTACATCCACGCGGTGGAGGCGTCCGACCGTCCGGCGCGGGCCGAGGCCCACGCCGACCGGCTGGGCGCGCTCATGCCGGGCGCCGGGCATTTGGTGCATATGCCGGCGCACGTCTATTACCGGGTGGGCCGCTACCAGGATTCCATTGAGGCCAACCGCCGGGCCGTGGCGGCGGACGAGGCGTATTTCGCCAAGGTCGGCCAGCGGGCGGGACTCTACGCGGACGGCTATTACCCGCACAACGTGCATTTCCTGATGACCTCGGCGCAGATGGCGGGCGACGGGGCCACGGCCATCGAGGCCGCCAGGAAGCTGGCCGCGCTCGTCGATGACCGGGCCGCCGAAACCGCGCCTTGGATACAGCCCATCAAGGCCGCGCCGTTCTTCGCCCACGCCCAATTCGGCACGCCGGACGCCATCCTGGCCTTGCCCGATCCCGGCGACCGGCTGCCCTATGTGAAGGCCGCTTGGCATTACGCCCGCGGCGTGGCCGGGACCACGGCGGGAGACGCGGATCGTGCGGAGCGGGAAGCCAACGCCATCGCCCGGTTGCGGGAGGGCGCCGATTGGTCCGCCCTCGTGGCGGCGGGCGTGCCCGCTGGGGACGTGCTGGACATCGCCGAGCGGGTGTTACGCGCCCGCTTGGCGCAAGCACGGGGCGACCTTGATGCCGCCAGGGCGCAACTGGAATCCGCCGCCGCCGTGCAAGACCGCCTGCCGTATATGGAACCGCCGTTCTGGTATTACCCGGTGCGGCAGACGCTTGGCGCGGCGTGCTTGCAATCCGGTGATTTGGCCGGGGCCGAGGCAGCTTTTCAAGCCGTATTGGAAAAGTCGCCCCACAATGCCTGGGCGCTGTGGGGATTGCGCGAGGTCCATGCCCGGCGCGGGGATGCGGGGCAGGTACGGGCGATGGAGCGGCGGTTGGGGAAGGCTTGGCTGGGGGAAGGGAAGGGACCGGCGTTGGGGCGGCTGTAGGGAAGAATCGTAAAACCATGGGGGTGGCGCACAGCGGAATCCATCGCTCTAGGCCGGGTGGCATGACAGGTTCCGTTGCGCTCCATCCGCCCTATGACTTTCTACCCAGTCCGACCAA
This sequence comes from Methylomagnum sp., assembly GCF_054333355.1. NCBI lineage: Bacteria > Pseudomonadati > Pseudomonadota > Gammaproteobacteria > Methylococcales > Methylococcaceae > Methylomagnum > Methylomagnum sp. Next base: position 2,595 of record NZ_JBTEKS010000121.1, read on the forward strand.
AAAACCGACTAAGCCCGAAGCAATGGCACTGACGATTCCGGCGGCCCACTTTTTGTCATCGGGCGCTCCGTTCGCGAATACGTAAACGCACCCGCCAAAGATGACCGCCGTGACCGCGAGCGAGAAGAGGAAGACACCGAAAGTCATTTTCCTTTTCAGCTCCGCGTCGGCGGCTTCCTGCGCCCGGCGGGCCACCGCATCTTCAGGTGATTCATTGCTGACCGGCAGCTCGTATTTGTGGTCAGTCCCGACAAGCTGTCCCAGATTTATCTGCCGGTCGGACATCAGATGCCCACGATCTCGGTTTCAAGCTGCCTATCTTGGCTGAGGATGCCGATCCGTTTCTTTTCGGCCTTGGCCTCGGCCACCACATCGAACAAGGCAATCGCTTTCCGCAGAATTTCGCTCTTCGACGTGTGGCTGTTCGCCGCCAATTGCTCCAAGCGCTCGTTCAACTCCGGCGATACCACCAAGCTGAGCCGAACCGATTCTTTTTCGTTTGCCATGATGACCTCGAATGCGTAAAAACTGCGTTTTGAGTACGCAAATTCTACGCTGGGTAAAAAGATACTCAATCCTCCGTTCGGGTGGCCTCGTTGTCCGCCTGTTCCTTGACGCGCCTCCGCCATGCCCGCCACAAGCCATCCGCCGAATACGCGCCCCAGCCCCAGCGCAGCCAATCCAACAGCGAATAGGCCAGCCACAAGGCCCAAGCCAGCATCAGCCCGCGATAAACCCACAGCGGCACCGACACCACCCAAGCTTGCGGCAGCGCCGGGCCGCTTTGGTCCTGATACCAGTTGAGGTGGTAGGCGTCGGAGTCGTTGCCCGCGATCTGCATGGACGGCAGGCCGAGCAAGCCCTGTTCCACCGCGTGCAGCAACACCGCCAGCGCCGCCAAGCTCAGCAGGGCGAGGCTGATTTGTAGCACGTTGAAGCGGGAGTCATCCAAGTCGCGGCCCGCCTTGGCCCGCCAGGCCAGGGCCAGCAGCCAGCCCACCACCATCACGCCGCTCAACACCGGCGCTTGACTTAGCCCCACCAGCAGCAAGGCCCATTGCCAGCTTTTGAGTGGCGTCAACGGCAGGCGGCCCAGCCCCAAGGCCAGCAGCACGATCACCGCCAACACGCCCCAGAACAGCACCGCCGGTCCCAGCGCTGGCCCGCCCAGCAGCAGCGCCCAGCGGTCGCGGCCCAAGGTGATGTGGGTGGACGCATTGACGCTGGCCGCGCCCAGATTCACTTCCGGCGCACGCAACCGGGTGACGATGCCGGTTTCGCTGCGCCAAACCAGGCTGGCGGTTTGAACGCCGGGATTAATGGGCAGGGACACCGAGCGGCCTTGCTGGCGGATCGGTTGCAAAGCGCCGTCGATAGTCACCGATTGCAGCGCCGCGCCGTCCGGCAGCGTCACCGCGTGTTGCCCGCCTTGGGAGCCACGCAGGCTGACCGTGAGCGTGGCGTCGGTGGCCCGCTCGCCAGGGTTGAGGTTGAGGTCGCTGCTGTCGATGGTCAGCGTGTTGCCGGGCACGCCCGCAGGTCGGGTGATATGCAAGGTCGCCGACTCGCCCGGCCAGGGTCGCCATTCCGGTGCCCATTGGCCCGCCGGGTTGGCGTGGTGGATGACCACCAAGCCTTCGCTGCGCATGTGCCAGACGGGACTCACGTCGGCCCGCCAGACTTCGGCCCAATCGCTGGTGTCCGGCGCTTTGAGGGTGATGGCAGGCTGTTTTTCCAAGACCGATTGCCAGCCCAGTTCCGTTTGGCCGGGCGGTAGGTTGACGGCGATTTTGCCGTCCCGGACATGCAGCCCGCCGGTGACCACCGATTCGCCGGGCAGCAGGGGAATATCTACGCTGACGGGGCTGTCATCCGGCCCCACCCGCCGCACGGCGGTGTCCACCCGCCAGTCCAAGCCCAGCCGCACGGTGCGTTCCACGGTTAGGAATGGCGGCAGCGGGCGGGCTTCCAGGGTGGCCGGAGCTTCCGGGCGCTGGTCGCGGGTGGTGCGGATGAGTTGTAGCTGGGTGTCCGGCACGCCGTTCTCGCGGATGCCTTCGACCTGCCAGTCTTGCCCCGTGGCTTCGACCCGGTGCGGCTTGAGTGGCAGGGGGAATTGGACCTGTTCGCGGGGTGGCAAGGGGCCGGTCAGTGTCACCATGTGTCGGCCCGGATCGAGCAGCAGCCAAAGTGAGCCGCCCTCGTCGCGGAACAAGCCTTGCGCGGGCTGGCCGTCCACCTCGGCCCGCGATGGCAGCCATTGGCCGAGTTGGGCGGGCAGGGGCACGCCGACTTTGGCGAGGGTGTGGATTTCCAGGGTTTGCCGCAGTTCGGTGGGGCTGGCGTCCAGCTTTAACAGGGGGATTTCCGCGCAGTCGGAACCGCAATCCGGCGGGTCCAGCAGGCGGGTTCGGAGTTCGTCCAGCAAGCGCGGGTCCGGGAAATCCGCGCCCTTCGCGGACGGCAGGAACAGCAGCAAGGGAACCAGCAGCAGCGGTGCAGCGCCTCCGGGCTTGAATCCGCGCCAGTTGAATTTGCCACTCACCAGCAGCCCAGCCAAACCGAGCAACAGCAAGACCCGCAGCACGTTGAGCGCCAGATTCACGACGGGCGAGAGCAGCACCAGCCCGACTTCCTGGGTCCGCAGCACCGGGCCGTTCCAAGTCAAAACGATCCGGGACCATTGCCATTGCGGCAGGCCGGGTCCGGTTTGAGTGAGGGCATTGGGGTCGATTTCGCGGAGCGTTTGGGCGGCGGGCGGGGCCGAGGCCGGTAAACCTTGCAGCGACTTGCGGAACGCCTTGGATTCCTCCCGGAGCGCACGGGGTCGCATGGGGCTGTCCGCTTCGGGCGTGGGGGCCACCATCCCCGCCGCTTGTTCATTCATCGCATCGGCGGCGGATGTCGGGTAGGCGATGGGCCAGGGCGGTTGCAGTTGCGGATAAAGCCCCAGGCGGATTTGATCGACCATGAACGGCACCGCGATGAGCGCCAGCGCCAACACGGTAAGGTTGCGATACCAGCGCACGCCAGTGGCGAACCGTCCGGCGGGCAGCACCCGCAACAGTGCGATGGCGGCGAGCAGGTTCAGCCACACATAGCGGGGCGCGTCCGGCTCGTGCCACAGCAACAGCAGCGCGGCCAGCGCCAGCGCGGCGGACGGCCAGTTGAACAGCCGGGCCACCGCCAACGAGGCAATCAGCACCACAAACAAGTCCAACAATGTCCAAGCCGAAGTCCAAGTGCCGGGCGCCTCGTCCACGCCGGTGGTGGTGAACAGTTTCCAGCCGGGCGGCAGGTTCAGTTCGGCGCTGAGTTGCTGGAAGTCCTGGTTCCAGCCAGTGGCCGGAAAGGCGCGGGTGCCTGCCAGACGGCTATCGGCGGACAGGTTGAGATGGCCGTGGCGGACTTCCACGCCCACGCCGTCGGTTTGCTCGTCGCGGGTGATGGATTGCGGTTCGTTGTCGATGGATACCCGGCCCAATTGTGTGCCGGGTTGCGCGTTCAGTCGCCAGCCACGGGTCATGCGCCCGCCGATGACATCGTTGACGGTGTAGCCTTGCCCATCGAAATCCAGCCAGATTTTCCGGTGCAGGGTGAGGGCGTCGGGTTCCGGCTCCGGGTCGCCGCGCCGGATTTGCTTGAAGCTCATGGCGTTGCCCGGCTCCAGGCGATAGGCGGGGAAAACCTTCCACACGTCGGGAAGCTCGGTCTGGCGCGGGTCCACGGTCGGGACGCCCTCGATCTCCACCAAGCGCACCGACGGCTGGGCCGCGTACACCCAGATTTCCTCGCGGGGCCACGGCTCGGAATATTCCGGCAGTTTGAGGGACGCCACCTCGCCGGGCAGGCGGGCCGTGATGTCGATGGCCCAATGACCGGGCCGGGCCTGCATCCGCAACCGCCCATCCGGTTCCAAGCGGGCGGGCAGGGGGCTGTCCACCCGCAAGGGAATGGCGTTTTCCAGCAAGGCACCTTGCAGCAGGATTTCCTGCGAGCGGCCCGACACGTCCAACTCCAGATGGGTCGCCACCTGGACCGGCACGCCGTCGTTGATCTGGCGGTAGACCTTGAGGGCCAGGGTGTCGGTGATTTCGGCGGAAGCGGGCTTGGCGCCGTCGTCGTGTATCCACAACTGGCCTTGCTCGTTGATGACTGGAATCGGCACGGGCTTGCCGCCGACAGCCAGGGCCACCAAGCCGGTGTTATCCGGCAGGTGCAGGTTTTCCGGCAGCCGGTCCCAGGCGTAGCGGCCCGTGATGTTGTGGATGCCCGGTGCCAGAACCAAGCCGGGCAGTGCTTCCCCGTTGTTTTGCAACACCGCTGGCTTGCCGTCGGCTTGCACGTCCTGCGGCCAATGCTCGGCGTCGCCCGGCAGGCCCGCCCATTGTTCGGCATAGACCCGCACCGTCAGGCTGAATCGCCCACCCCGTTCGTCCAGATTGAGTTCCAGCCGGGTCGGCCACACACAGCGGCGCTCGTCGGGGCTACCGTTGGCGAAAGGACAGGTTTGGGCTTGTTGATCCCACAATGCCCATTCCGTCCAAGGCTTGAGCGGCTCGGGCACTTGCTCCGGCGGCAGCGGGCGGGCCAGGGCGATGTTTATGAGTAAGGGCAAGAGGAGTAGCAGAATGCGCCGGTAGGACATGGGGATTCTCCGCCTGTTATTGATGTGGGTGGGCCAGGGCTGACATCGCTCGAAGCGATGTTATCCCTTTCAAACCATTGGCGAAACGTGGCTTCCATAGGATGGGTGAAGGTACGCCATGGGATGCGGCCAACTCCGAAAATCTTGCGGCGTGCCGCAACCCATCACCTCGGGCCAGGCGGCATGATGGGTTCCGTCCGCGAAGCTCCACCCATCCTATGAATGGCTTGGCGAAACGGAGCGCATTCCTTAGCCCCGGTTGCCTGTTCCCCGCCGATTGCTCTAGGATGTGCGCCCTTCCGTCGAGGTGCTTTCGAGTGAGTCTATCCGGTTTTTCCGTATCACCCCTCGCCATGGGGCGTAGCTTTTGGCGTCATCGCCAACTGATCTGGCAAATGACCCGGCGCGACGTGCTGGGCCGCTACCGGGGTTCCATGATGGGCATCCTCTGGTCGTTCCTCCATCCGCTGGTCATGCTGGCTGTGTACACCTTCGTGTTTAGCGTGGTGTTTAAAGCCCGCTGGGGCGGCGGCTCGGACAGCAAGACCGAGTTCGCCATCCTGGTGTTCGCCGGGATGATCGTCCACGGCCTGTTCGCCGAATGCGTCAACCGCGCCCCCGTTACCATTTTGCAGAACGTCAATTACGTCAAGAAAGTGGTGTTTCCGCTGGAGATCCTGCCGTGGGTGAATATGGGTTCGGCCCTGTTTCATACGGCGGTGAGTGTTACCGTATTAACGGCATTCTATGGGCTTACCCATTTATCTTTGAATTGGACGGCGATTCTGTTTCCAATATTGATTATGCCGTTAGCGCTGGTCATTATGGGAATATCCTGGTTTCTTACATCGCTGGGGGTATATTTACGGGATTTAGGTCAGATTATCGGCATGGTCACGACCATTATGATGTTTCTTAGCCCGATATTCTTTCCCGCCTCCGCCTTGCCCGAAGATTATCGAGTCTTACTTTATCTCAATCCCTTGGCGTTCATGATTGAAGAATCCCGAAATATCCTGATTTTGGGTATATTACCCGACTGGCAGGGCTTGGCGATTTATTATGCTTCCGGGTTGGTTGTGGCATGGCTGGGGTTTGTCTGGTTTCAGAAAACCCGGCGGGGATTCGCGGATGTGCTCTAGAATGGATTGGTGCAGCGCGGATGTAGGTCGGGCTTTAGCCCGACTCTATCGCCTTGTTTGATCCAGTATCGGGCTAAAGCCCGACCTACTCCTCCATGCTGCCCGTGCCCGCATTGAAAACTATCTAAATGAACCCGCAACCCATCGGCGTCTTGCTCCAAGAGCAAAAGCTAATCACCGCCCTCGACCTCGACAAAGCCCTGGCCTTCCAGCGCCAATTCGGCGGGCGGATCGGCTCGATTCTGGTCCGCATCGGTGCCTTGTCGGAAGACGTCCTGCTGGCGGCGCTGGCCGGGCAGTTGGGATTGACCGTGGCGGGCGGCGACGAATTGCCCACCCGCGCCGCCGAGATCCTCGACGCCGCCCGGATCGGCGGCTTGAGCGTGGATTGGCTGCTCGCCCAGGAGGTCGCCTTATGGGGGGGCGTGGATGCCGTCATTCATTGCGTTGCCCGGAATCCCATCGGCTCCGATTTGCAGGAAACCGTCGAAGCCAGTTTTCCTGAACATTCGGTTATCTTCCATTTCATCGCCAACCAGGATTTGGACCGGCTGCTCAAGCTCTTGCAGCAACCGCCGGACCCGTTCCACGGCGACGAAATCGCCCATCTGCGCGAACTGGCGGAAGAAGCGCCCATCATCGAATTGGTCAGCAACATCATGGCCCAAGCGGTGGACGAGCGGGCTTCCGACATCCACATCGAGCCGGAGGAGCAGGTGTTCCACGTCCGCTACCGGGTCGATGGCCTCCTCCGCACCCGCTACACCTTGCCCAAGGAGCGCTTCGACGCCGTGGCCTCGCGGGTCAAGCTGATTTCCGCCCTCGATATTGCCGAACGGCGCTTGCCCCAGGATGGCCGCATCGCCGTGCGGGCGGGCGGCGTGGAGATGGACATCCGCGTCTCGGTGATTCCGGGCGTGCATGGCGAATCCATCGTCGCCCGCCTGTTGCCCAAGCAACGCGCCGATTTGTCGCTGGAAAAGCTGGGCATGGAGATCGACCACATGGAAAGCTTCCAGCGCTGGGCGCGGGAGCCGCACGGCATCGTGTTGGTCACGGGTCCGACCGGCTCGGGCAAAAGCACCACGCTGTACACGGCCTTGCAGGTCGCCAACGATCAGCGCCATAAGATCATCACCGTCGAAGACCCGGTGGAATACCGCATGGCCGGTATCACCCAGATTCAGGTTCACTCGGAAATCGGCTACACCTTCTCGCGGGCGCTGCGGGCCATTCTCCGCCACGATCCCGACATCATCATGATTGGCGAAATCCGCGACGTGGAGACGGCGGAAATCGCGGTGCAATCGGCGCTGACCGGCCACATGGTGTTTTCCACCCTGCACACCAACGACGCCATTGCCGCTTTCAACCGCTTGCTGGATATGGGCTTGGAAGCGTTTTTGGTGGCCTCGTCGGTGCGGGCGGTCGAGGCGCAACGGCTAGTGCGGAAGCTGTGTCCCCACTGCGCGAAACCAATGCGGCCCACCCCCGCCGTGCTGGCGATGGTGGACGAATTGGCGGAACGCTTCCCCGGCTTTTTTACGTCCGAACCGAACTGGCGCGAACCGGCGGGTTGTCCGCAGTGCAAGGGCGTGGGCTATTTGGGCCGGATGGGCATTTACGAATTCGCCGAGGTGACGCCGGAATTGCAAAGCGCCATCCTGTCGCGGGCCTCGGCGGGCGAAATGATTAAGCTGGCCCGTAGCCAGGGCTTCCGCACCTTGCGGGAGGATGGCTTCATCAAGGCGTGGCGGGGGCAGACCAGCTTGGATGAAATCCTGCGGGTGACGGGGCAGGGCGAGGCAGCGGATTGAGCGTGGGTTTCAAATACCGGGTTAGCGCCGTAGGTTGGGGTGACGAAGGAACCCCAACGCAAGCGGTCATAGGCGTGTTGGGGTTCGTGCCTCACCCCAACCTACTTGGTTGCGCTTGATATGGATTTCAAATACCGGGCCATCAACGCGCAAGGCCAAACCGTCCAAGGCCGCTTGGAAGCCCGCGACCAGAACGAAGCGGCGCGGCTGTTGCAACAGCAAGGCTTGACGCCCATCGCCCTGGACCGGGACCAACCCGCCGCCGCCGCACGGGGTCGGAAAAAATCCGCCAAAGCCCAAGACAAAGCGCTGGTGATCCGCGAGCTGGGGATACTGCTGCGCTCCGGCGTGCCGCTGGCCGAGGCGGTGGCGTCCATCGGCCAGACCCACGGCGACAGTCCCATCGGGCTGGGTTTCGAGGAGGTCAACGCTCGATTGCGGAGCGGCGGTAGTTTGACCCAAGCCTTGCGGGAGGCGAAGTTCGGCTTCCCCGATTACGTCCTGCAACTCGCCGCCGCCGGGGAAATGACCGGCAAGCTAGCCGAAGCCTTGCTCAGCGCCGCCGACCAGATGGACTATGAGCTTAAAATCAGCCAGGAAATGCGTAACGCGCTGATTTATCCGAGTATTCTGGTGTTTTCAGGGGTGGCGGCGACGCTGCTGGTGTTCATCGTGGTGGTGCCCAAGTTTGCTAACATGCTCAAGTCCGGGCGGGCCGAGGTTCCGGCCTTGTCGGCCTGGGTGTTGAAAATCGGCCTGTTCGTCAAAGAGAATTTGTTCTGGCTGGGGCTGGGCACGGTGGGCACGTTGTTCGCGCTGGCGGTGCTGTTGAGCAAGGAAGAATACCGCCAGAAGCTCATGGAATTGCTGGTGCGGCT
>NZ_JBTEKS010000122.1:0-10863 GCF_054333355.1 Methylomagnum sp.
GATCGTGGTGACGCTGTTCCCGCTGGGGGTCAGCCCGGAGGAGCCGCTGCTGCGGAAAATCGCGCCCGGCGTGATCTGGATTGCGGCCCTCTTAGCGGCGCTGTTCTCGCTGGAGAATATGTTCCGCTCCGATTTCGACGACGGGGCGCTGGAACAAATGGCGCTGAGTCCCCATCCGCTGTCGGCGCTGGTGCTGGCTAAGGTGCTGGCCCATTGGCTGGTGAGCGGGCTGCCCATGCTGTTGATGGCACCGCTGTTGGCGCTATTCCTGTCCATGCCGCCCAAAGCCATCTACGCGCTGGAACTCACCTTGCTGGTGGGGACGCCGCTGCTGAGTTTGATCGGGGCCATCGGCGTGGCGTTGACGGTGGGATTGCGGCGCGGCGGGGTGTTGCTGTCGCTGCTGGTGCTGCCGCTGTATATCCCGGTGCTGATTTTCGCCACCAACGCCGTCACCGCCGCCGGGGCCGGGATGCCGGTGGACGGGCAGCTTTATTTCCTGGCCGCTTTGCTGGCGCTGGCCTTCACGCTGGCGCCCTTCGCGACCGCCGCCGCTTTACGTATCAGCCTGAGTTAAACCTATGTGGAACGCGATTTGGTTGTTTTTTCATAAGCTGGCCTCGCCTAAGCACTTCTACCGCATTTCCGGCAAGCTCATCCCCTGGCTGGCTGTAATCACCGGCCTGTTGATGGTGAGCGGGCTATATCTGGGCCTGTTCGTCGCCCCGCCCGATTACCAGCAGGGCGAGAGCTACCGGATCATCTTCGTCCATGTACCGAGCGCCTGGATGTCGATGTTCGTCTACGTCTTCATGGCGGTCTTGAGCGGCATCCACCTGATTTGGAACATCAAGCTGGCCGATGTGATGGCGCGGAGTTCGGCGGCGCTGGGGGCGTCGTTCACCCTGTTGGCGCTGGTGACGGGTTCGCTATGGGGCAAGCCCATGTGGGGGGCGTGGTGGGTGTGGGATGCGCGGCTGACCTCGGAATTGATCCTGCTGTTCCTGTACCTGGGCTATATCGCCCTGGTGTCGGCCATCGAAGACCCCCGCTCGGCGGCGCGGGCGGGCGGCGTGCTGATTCTGGTGGGCGTGGTGAACATCCCCATCATCCATTACTCGGTGGAGTGGTGGAACACGCTGCATCAAGGCTCCACCGTGACCAAGCTCGGCAAGCCGGCCATTCACCTCAGTATGTTGATTCCGCTGCTGCTGATGGCGGGGGCGTTCCAGTTTTATTACTTCACCATGGTGCTGGTCCGGGCGCGGGGGGAATTGCTGGACCGGGAGAAGCGCAGCGCGTGGGTGCAGGAATTGTTCTCGGAGGCGCGGCCCTCATGAGAAGGTTCAGCGGCGGGAGCCTTAACTTAGCGGCAACGCCTGAGAGGGGGGCGAAAGAAACGGGATACCCATGCCCCCATGTTTGCGGGCAATAAAAAAACCCGGTGGAGTGATCCACCGGGTTTTTTCAAGAAATCAGATCGCTTGCGGAAAGCGGTCCAGATTACTTTCTGAAGCCCTTGGCAACGCCACGGTCCAGCTTGCTGTTGATGGCGGCTTCAGCGCGTTCAGCGGCAGCGGCGGCCCTGTTGGCGGCAGTGGCGGCGCTTTGAGCGTCAGAAGCAGCTTGGTCAGCGGTGCTCTTGACGGAGGTTACATCAGCCTTCAGGCCGTCGATCTGGGTTTGCAGGTTGGTGATGTCGGACTTGCTGGCACAGCCTACGGTCAGACCGGCAGACAGCAGAACTACGGCGAACTTGGTTGCTTTCATCATTGTTTCTTTCCCTTTTTGTATGGATTGAGACATTGAACAAAACATTCTTCCCCCACGGGAACGAACGCTACTCATGATTTAGTTTGCCGTGAAACCGGCAAGCTTTCCAGAGATATTTTTGCACAAACTGTTGCAATGACACCAGCGATACCCCGCTTAATCCTGAATTTCCTTGGGTTATCGCCGTCGCATGGGGGTGAATACAGAGGCGCGAATGGGTCCATGTGAATGGCCGGAAAGGACGTCGCGTGTTTCGCCAAACTCCCGGCTTTCGTTGGTGCGGGCGGGGTTGGGGCGCTGGCGGCGTTGATGATTCGGGGATCATTCAAGCCTGGGCCGAATGGGGGAGGTGCGCACTCCAAGGGTGCGTTGTCACGCGGTTCATGAAACGGTGGTGTTCGGAAATCGCCGCAAAGGAATCGGCCAGGTCTCGGTGGCCGACCCCCAGGCAATCGCCCCGGCTGAAAAACCTACGGGTGGGAAAAGCGAATTCAGTACAATAATTCCCCTGTTTCTAGTCACCCTGGATATTCCGGCCATGCAAATCGAAACCCGCACCACCACGCCTTTCACTGACCAGAAGCCCGGCACGTCGGGATTGCGCAAAAAAGTGAAGGTCTTCCAGCAGGCGAATTACCTGGAGAACTTCGTGCAATCCGTGTTCGACACCCTCGGCGATGTCACCGGCAAGACCCTCGTGCTAGGGGGCGATGGGCGCTACTACAACCGGCAGGCGGCGCAGACCATTGTCAAGATGGCGGCGGCTCACGGCGTCGGGCGGCTCATCGTGGGGCAGGGCGCCTTGTTGTCCACGCCCGCCGCGTCCTGCGTCATCCGCAAGTACAAGGCCCACGGTGGTTTCGTGATGTCCGCCAGCCACAACCCCGGCGGGCCGGACGAGGACTTCGGCATCAAGTACAACGTCACCAACGGAGGGCCGGCGCCCGAGGGCTTCACCAACGGCGTGTACGCCCGGACCCTCGAAATCAGCGACTATAAAATCGCCACGGTCTCCGATGTCGATCTCGACGCCAAGGGCGAGGTCCAGGTCGGCGGGATGACTCTCCAGATCATCGACCCGGTGGACGATTACGCCGAATTGATGAAGCACCTGTTCGACTTCAACCTGATTGAGACGGGCTTGAAATCCGGGGCGCTGTCCCTGTGTTTCGACGCCATGCACGCCATCACCGGCCCCTACGCCAAGCGCATCCTGGAGGACACCTTGGGCGCGGCCCCCGGCTCCGTGCTGAACGGCACGCCGCTGGAAGACTTCGGCGGCGGCCATCCCGACCCCAACCTGGTCCATGCCCACGAACTGGCGGAACGCATGTACGCCGCCAAGGCGCCGACCCTGGGCGCGGCGTCCGACGGCGACGGCGACCGCAACATGATTATGGGCAGCCAGTTCTTCGTGAACCCCAGCGACAGCTTGGCGGTGCTGGCCGCTAATTTGCATTTACTGCCCGGATACAAGGCGGGGCTGCGCGGCGTGGCGCGGTCCATGCCCACCAGTCAGGCGGTGGACCGGGTGGCGCGGGGGCTGGGCATCAACTGCTACGAGACGCCCACCGGCTGGAAGTTCTTCGGCAACCTCCTCGACGCCCGCAAGATCACCCTGTGTGGCGAGGAGAGCTTCGGCACCGGCTCCGACCATGTCCGCGAGAAGGACGGCCTGTGGGCGGTGCTGGCTTGGCTGAACCTGATCGCGGTGCGTCGGCAATCGGTGGCCGACATCGTGCGCGAACACTGGAAGAAATTTGGCCGCGACTACTATTCCCGGCATGACTTCGAGGGCATGCCCGTGGCCATCGGCGACGGCATCATCGGCCATCTGTGGGAGCAGTTGCCGAATCTGCCGGGGCAGAGCTTCGGCGAGTACAAGGTCAGCCTGGCCGATGATTTCAGCTACACCGATCCGGTGGACGGCAGCGTCAGCGGCAAGCAGGGGATTCGGATCATCTTCGAGAACGGCTCGCGCATCCTGTTCCGCCTGTCCGGCACCGGCACCGAGGGCGCGACGCTGCGCATCTACCTGGAGCGCTACGAGCAAAATTCGGCGGAACACGGCCACGATCCGCAGGTGGCCCTGAAGGATTTGATCGACTTGGCCGAGCAACTGGGCGAGGTGAAGCAGCGTTCGGGGATGGCGGTGCCGACCGTGATCACCTGATTCTCCTAGACCTGCTGTCGGGGGGGGCGTTTCAGCGCGGGCGCCCCCAAACCAGTTCGCCGCCTATGCCAAGGGATTTTTGGCATCCCCGGCCCGGTGGCTCATCCGCATCCCTTTAGTGATTTAAGGGGTCTTGTGTATGCGGCCAATCATTTACAGCGAAGCCGGTCACTAATTAATTCAAATGTCAAAAAAACCCAGGTTATGTGTCATAGGCACGTCCAATAGCGCCGGGGGCGGCAGCTATGCGGGCCGTATTTTGCGTAGCGAATGGGTCGCCGAGGGGGTCAACCGTTCAATTGGGTTTTGCTCCAGCGACATGTTTGCGTTCCGCAAGCGGGATATGGATTTCGCCGATTTCGATATGTGCCTGATTGATTTCTGCGCCAACGACGCGGCGCTTGTTCTCGGCAGGCGCCTGGACCCAGCCCTCATGAAAGCCGCCGTGGTCGATATGATTTCGGAAACGACACGGGCCGGTTGCATACCGGTTCTGGTCATCATGCCGGTGGCCGGATGCCTGCCTGACGGCGGGCAGGTTCGCAAAATTTATACAAAAATGGCTCAAAGATTTGGCGTCCCCTATTTTGACGGTTATAAATATCTGCGACGGCTTGTGGCCGGGCATGAAAGGCCCGAAGGGTATGATCTGCACAAGGACCGCATGCATATCAGCGACGCGGTATCGGCCATCCTCGCCGAGCAACTCGGCCAAGCGCTACAGTCGCTGTGGGCGGAACGCCCCCGTGACGCGGTCCGGGAGGTCGTCGCTGCCTACGAGTATCGCTTCTATCCGCTCGGTGATGGCCTTGTAGAGCGCCTTCCGGTGAGTCGCCGAGGCACCTCGATGGTGTCCGTGGATGTCGTGGAGTTGTCGGGTGAGGCTGGCGTCGATTTTCGCTTGCCATCCGAGTGGCAGGCGACCGCTTTCGCGGCTGACTTCTCGCGTTGCCGGGGGACCATGGCGCTTAGTGGCGTCTCGTCGGCCCGGATTCGGCTCACCGCTATGGCGTATACCGAGAATCCCCAGGATCGCATGGTGTTGGGCGTGTACCCTCTGCCTTTCGCGGTGCCCTCGCTCCGTGACCTGTTGCGAATCAACCTATCGAGGAATGGGCGGGCCGATGCGGACGTGGGGGCTAACGCTCCTCCCATGCCGCCCGGCGCGGACGCCCATGCGGTGATTGCTGGCGTCACTGCCCGACGGGCGGCGCGCCTGCCGCTGGTCCGCCTGTTCCGCGAGGCGGTGGACCTCTGTGACATGATTGATGACGCCGCGCTTGAGGCGCTGAGGGGCTTGCTTGGCCCGGCCAAGGCCGAGGTTGTTTCGCGTAAGATCACTTATTGATGATTTGGCTCGGGGCGAATGCACGCCGGGATAAGGCCGCGATCCTTCGCGTACGGATGGTTGTTAATCACCGCGCAACCTGGGGCGCCACCAAGCAGACGGGCGACCGACAAGGCTTCGTCACCAAACGTAACTTCTTTGACACCCCGTCAGCCTAAAAAGATAATGCCGCCCGTAAGGAAAACGATTCACTGGCCCAGGACGCGCCACCTCCCGCCCAAGCCCGTTACCCAATCCCGGAGCCACCCATTATGTGTATCACCAAGTCCGTAGGCGCTGGCGGCGTCAACAGCGCTGACGACGTTAAAACCATCCAAGTCCTGCTCAACCTCAATCTCGACAAAACCGGCCCCATCGACCGACTCGCCACCGACGGCGCCATCGGTCCCAACACCATCAACGCCATCAAGGAATTCCAAGGCCGCGTGGTCCAAATGGCCAACCCCGACGGACGGGTCGATCCCAACGGCGGCACCCTCAGGAAAATGCGCGAAGGCATCCCCGCTGGACTCGCTGCCGATACCTTGCTGGGCATCATGGTCCACTCGACCGCCGCCAATATCGCCAAATACCTTCAGCCCTTGATCCAGCAAATGGCGGTCAACGAGATCAACACTCCGCTGCGCCAAGCCCACTTCCTGGCCCAGGTCGGCCATGAAAGCGGCGAATTCCGTTATTCCGAAGAAATCGCCAGCGGCGCCGCCTACGAGGGCCGCAAAGACCTCGGCAACACCCAGCCCGGCGACGGCAAGCGCTTCAAGGGGCGCGGCCTGATCCAGCTCACGGGCCGGACCAACTACACCAATTACGGCAAGGCCCGTGGCAACGACTACACCACCGACGCCACCGCGCCCCTCATCGCCTCCGACCCCTTCCTGTGCGTGGACGTGTCCGGCTGGTTCTGGGACACCCACAAGCTTAACGCCCTCGCCGATCAGGACGACGTGCTGACCATCACCAAGCGGATCAACGGCGGCACCAACGGACTCGACGACCGCAAGGCCAAGCTGGCGCGGGCCAAGTTCTTCCTGAAAATTTGATTCCTCCCCAAGCGCGGACTCCACCTCACAAGAGCGGATAACATCCTTTCAAGAGATGTTATCCGGGTCTTGAATCCCGCCCCGCCCGGAATCGCCGCCCCTGTTTGGGATTTGGCTGAAGTTAACTTCCCGCTTTCATCTCGGAGCCGGATCGGGAAGTTGCTCGCGGCCATATCCTTAGCCGGGGCTTTTCCCCCATCTCCACCCCGGCCTGACGCCAGATCGGATGCCGTATCCAAAATCCGCGCCTAGTACGAAATGGCGCGGGTCCTGTACAGAAAGCCAATGGCTCAGGGCGCGTCAATTTCAGCGGAAAAAAACCAAGTCGATCCGTCCATATCGCACGTCTCGTCAAAATTACGGCTTACCCTGGCCGTCGTGAACCGGAGACCATTTCTTCGCTGATGGGAATGGGCGATGGGCCAGCTTTTCATTTCAAACCAAAGGACCAAGCATCATGAACGAGTCGCTGAAAGACTTGGGCGTCGCCACGGCGCTGATGAACCACTTCACCACGCAACGCTTGCCGCGAGTCTTGGCGCTCCGGGACAAGGTCGAACGCGGCGAACGTATTGCAGACTGGGACATCGAATTTCTTTATGAGCTTTTCGAGGGGGCCGGGCAAGTCAAACTAATGGTGGACAGGCTCCCCGAATACCAGGAAGTCTATGCGCGGGCGGCTTCGCTGTATAAAGAGATTGCTGACAAGGCGCTGGCGAACGAGAAGGGCGAGGGCGCGGCGGCGTAACGGGCACCGGCAAAGGCGTATTATCTTGCGCGTGCCGGGGCGTGTGTTTCCATGTAACGCGGCTCGCGATGCCCGATTCTTTATCGAACCCTTGCCATTCACCCGGGAGACGATCATGGCCCTGACTCTCTATCTGCTACGTCACGGTGAAACCGAATCCAGCCGCACTGGCGGTTATTGCGGGCGGTTGGACATCGACCTAAGCCCCATCGGCTACCAAATGGCCGATGATTTCGCCGCCGCCTACCGCAACCATCCTTGGGTGGGCGTGTACGCGAGTCCCATGCAGCGGACCCGGGCCACGGCTGAGCCGCTGTGCAGCGCGGCGGGATTGGGGATGCGGCTGTGCGATGGACTTAGGGAAATCGATTACGGCCAGTGGGAAGGCAAGACGCCGGAGCAGGTGAGCTGGAGCTTTCACGAAGACTACCTGCGCTGGCTGGCGGACGCGGGCTGGAACAGCCCCACCGGCGGCGAGCGGGGCATTGACGTGGGGCAGCGGGCGCTGGCGGTGCTGGATGGGATTTGGCGCGACCATGTGGATGGCGATGTGCTGGTGGTTTCCCACAAGGCGACCATCCGCATCCTCCTGTGCCATTTGCTCGGGATAGATATTGGGCGCTACCGGGACCGGATCGACGCGCCGGTCGCCTCCCTGGCGGTGGTGGAGCTGCGCGAGCATGGCCCCTTGCTGCGCCGACTCGGCGACCGCGGCCATTTGCGCCCGGAATTGCGCGACCTGCCGGGAACCTGACGGGGTGATGCTGAGGTTCCTTCGTCACCCCAGCCTACCGCGCCTTTAGCGGGCCAAATAATCCGCCGCGATGCCGATGAACACCACGGCCCCGAACCAATGGTTGTTGAGGAACGCCTGGAAGCAGCCCGCCTTCTCCCGGTCGCGGATCAGCCATTGCTGATAGGCGGAAAATCCGGCGGCGATGGCGAGGCCCGCGAGGTAAAGCCCATCCAATCCCGCCCGCCGGCCCGCCTCCCACAGAATCAGCAGCATCAAAGCCTGTAGCGCCCCGATAATCAGCCGGTCCTTCTCGTCGAATAGTATGGCGGTGGATTTCACCCCGATCTTCAGGTCGTCGTCCCGGTCCACCATGGCGTACATGGTGTCGTAGACCAGCGCCCAGAGTATGGTGGCGGCGTACAGCGCCCAGGCCACCGCCGGGATGCCGCCGGTCTCCGCCGCGAAGCTCATGGGCACCGCCCAGCCGAAGGCCAGCCCGAGGTAGGCTTGCGGCAGATGGGTGTAGCGCTTCATGAACGGGTACGAGGCCGCGAGGAAGGCGCCGGGCACCGACAGGGCGATGGTCAGCGGGTTCATCAGCAGCACCAGGCCGAAGGCGGTGAGGCACATCCCCGCGAATAGCCACAGCGCCTCCTTCGGCGAGACCTCCCCGGCGGCGATGGGGCGCCGCTTGGTGCGCTCGACATGGGGGTCGAAGTCGCGGTCGGCGTAGTCGTTGATGACGCAGCCCGCCGCCCGCATCAGCACCGTACCCATGACGATGACGAACACCACCAGCGGGCTGGGCTTGCCCTGTCCCGCGATCCACAGCGCCCACAGTCCCGGCCACAGCAGCAGGAAGATGCCGATGGGCTTGTCGAAGCGCATCAGGCGCCAATAGGCGTCGAGGCGGGGGGAGCCGAAGCGTGGGGCAGGCGCGGGAGCGGTTGTCATGGCGAGTTATCCAGGTCGAACAGTTCGGGCAGGAAGAATTCCGCGACCAGCAATTTATGGCCCGCGCCCAGGCCGTACAAGGAGCGTCGGCCCCAGATCCGGCGGGACAGCGCGGCGCCGCCGCCGGGGCATTCCGGGCGCCAGTGGTGCGGGCCGATTTTGGTCAGTTCCAGGTGTTTGCGATGCAGGCGGGGATCGGCGAACAGGATTTCCCCCAGGGGCCGGGTGCCGAGGTGGGCGAGGCGCCGGTCCACGCCCTTGAGGGTCTTGGCCGGGATGACGCTGCGGGCCAGCACCAGCGGGCGGTCGCCCCATTGCAAGGCCACTTCCCGCACCACCGCCCGCCGTCCCATGGCGAGCCGGAGGGCGCGGGACTCGTCGGCGCAGGGCTTGTCCCAGGCTTGCCGCAGCAGGCGGACCCGGAATTGTCCGCCGCACACCTGCCGGAGCCGCCGGGTGAGGGAGCCGGATTCGAACAGCCACGAGGCGATGTGGGGGGGGATGGGCCGGTTGCCGTGATGGCGGACGCGGAGCCACCGGGGCGGCTCAAGGAAAAGCTGGCTGCGTGGGGTCAAGGGCGGGGTTCCGAAAAATGGCGGGCTAGTTTAGCAAACGGATGGAAGGGGAATGGTAGAGTACGCCAGAATTACCGACTTCAAGGCCGGAGACCGTTGTGTCGATCCAAGACCCGCCCATTAGTATTCTTACGCGGCAGATCGTGGCGCTGGTTCATCCGCTGCGGATCATCCTGTTCGGCTCCCAGGCGCGAGGCGAGGCCGGACAGGACAGCGACATTGATTTGCTCGTCGTGATGCCGGAAGGCACGCATCGGCGAGAGACCGCCAGATTCCTCTATCAGCACATTGAGGGTATCAAAACCCCCTTCGACCTCATCGTAGCCACGCCGCGAGACCTGGAGCGGTATAGGGACAACATCGGACTCGTGTACAAGAACGCCTTGCGCGACGGGCAAGACCTTTATGCCGCTTGAATCTTCGCCGCCCGGCAGTCCTTCCCGCTGGATGCGCCACGCGGCTAGCGACTTGTTGCTGGCCCGCTCGAAGCCCGCTGGCGTGCTGCTCGAACTGCTTTGTTTCCATACCCAGCAGGCTGTGGAAAAAGCCATCAAAGCCATGTTGCTTGCCCAGGGGATTGAGTTTCCCAAAACCCACAACCTACGGATATTGTTGGAGTTGTTGGCGGAGCGGATGGAGATTCCGGCACAACTATGGAGTGCGGCTGGCCTGACTGAATACGCGGTGTCGCTTCGTTACCCCGGAGAAATGGAAGCCGTGACCGAGGAGGAATATGAGGCGGCCTTGGTGCTGGCGGACGCAGTAATTCATTGGGCCGAGAGGGTTATCGGAAATGATGAGGCGCAGAAACGCTGAGGGTAAGACCGCTGGCCTCTTCTGAAAATAATTGCCATTCAAGACGACTGGTCGTATATTTCCGCCATGCCTAGAACCGCCACCAAACACATCACCCGCGATAAGCTCCTCGACCAGGGCGTCGCCATGCTCACCGAGCGCGGCTACCACGGCACCGGGCTACAGGATTTGCTCGCCGGGGTGCGGGTGCCCAAGGGCTCGTTCTACAACTACTTCGCCAGCAAGGAGGACTTCGGCGCCGAGGTCATCCGGCACTACATCGAGCCGTTCATCCAAATGCTCGACGACGCCTACGCCACGCCCGGCCTCGACGCGCTGTCGGCCCTGAAAAAATACTTCGGCGATTTGATCCAAGAACTAGAGCGGCGGGAGTTCAAGGGCGGCTGCCTGATGGGCAACCTGATCGGCGAAATCGGCGACACCAACGAGACCTGCCTCGCCGCGCTGCGGGAAGCCTACCACCGCTACCGGGACAAGCTGGAGCAGGGCTTGGCAGAGGCCCAGCGGGAAGGCACGGTTCGCACCGACCTGAGCGCCGCTGCCATGGCTGACATGTTGGCCGACGCTTGGCAGGGCGCCTTGCTGCGGATGAAGGTGGAGCAATCGGTGCGGCCCTTGGAGGCGTTCGTCGGGCATTTGCTGGACGGGTATTTCCGGGCCTGAGACCTTCAGGACTTACGCAAGAGCCTGTGGGAGCGGG
>NZ_JBTEKS010000123.1:0-10690 GCF_054333355.1 Methylomagnum sp.
CCGTCAGTTCGTACTCGTGCCGCACCGGCTTCCCGCAGTACACCTTCTTCTCCACCACACCGGCTTGCTCCAGTTTCTTCAGGCGATCGGCTAGGATGTTCGTGGGAATGCCTTCCGGGGATTGGGCAAACTCGCCGTAACGGGCCTTGCCCAGCACCAGGTCGCGGACGACCAGCAAGGTCCATTTGTCGCCGAACAGGTCCAGCACATTCGCCACGGGGCACGGGGAACGCCCGTAAGCCGGAATTTCATCGTTCTCGTTCATGTGGAATTGGGTCTCTTTGGAAAGGTTGCTTGCAATATGCAAGGAACCTCTCTACTGTGTGGTCGCTTTTAAAATGAAAATGACTATAACACCTCGCCATCCGGAGGAACTCCATGATCGTGCTGCATCAATTTCCCCGTTCCTGGGGAATCCCCAACCCGAGCCAGTTCTGCGTCAAGATCGAGACCTATCTGCGCCTCGCCAAGCTCCCCTATCGCATCGAGGCCGCCATTCCGTTCCAGGCCCCTTTGGGCAAACTGCCGTTCATCGTGGATGAGGGCAAGAAGGTCGGCGACTCCCGGCTCATCGTCGAGTATCTGAAGGCGACCTATGGGGACCCGCTCGACGGCTGGCTGTCGCCCGTGGAGAAAGGCATGGCCATGGCTTTGCAGAGGTTGCTGGAGGAGCACCTGTACTGGGTAGGCATGCTGGCCCGCTGGGATTATTCGGAGCCCAACTGGCAGGTGAACCGACAGGCGATTTTCGGCTGGCTGCCGCCGGTCGTCCGTGACTTGGGCGCCATTTATTACCGCCGCCGCATCAAGGGGCAACTGCTCGGCCACGGACTCGGCCGGCTGTCGGAGGAGGCCGCGTTTACGCTGGGCCGGGAAGATCTCGACGCGCTGGCCGAGTTCCTCGCCGACAAACCTTATTTCATGGGGGACCGGCCCTGTAGCCTGGACGCCTCCGCCTACGGCATCTTGGTCAACACCCTGGGGTGCCCCATCGAATCACCGCTCAAGGATCATGCCCTGGCAAGGACCAACCTGGTGGACTATTGCCGGCGCCTCCAGGCCGAATGTTTCCCGGAATTGCCGTGGGGGGCGGATACCGCGGAACGACCGGCCATCAGCGACGCGATCGGGGAGGTCGGCCATGAAGTTGTATGAGACGCCGCGCACCCGCTCGGCCCGTTGCCGATGGGTGTTGCAGGAACTAGGCGTTCCCTTCGAAGCGGTATCCGTGAATCTTTCTCAAGGCGAACAAAAGCGGGCTGAGTTCCTGAAGCTGAACCCCTATGGTCGAGTCCCGGTGCTAGTCGACGGCGAGTTGGTGTTGTCGGAGTCCGTCGCCATCTGCCTGTACCTGGCCGACAAATATGCGGATCGGGGCTTGGCCCCGACGCCGGGGACCGCCCAGCGCGCCGTGCATGACCAATGGCTATTGTTTTGCGCGACCGAATTGGAGCAGCCCCTGTGGCAAATTCGCCGGCATACGGCGCTGTATCCGGCCGAACAGCGGCTGCCCGCCGAAGTGGCGATCGCCCGGGCAAACTTCCAACGGGCGGCGGCCGTTCTAGACGGTGCGTTGCGGGACAAGGTCCATCTGGCGGGCACGGGCTTCAGCATCGCCGACATCGTGGTCGCCCATACCCTGCTTTGGGCCGCCGGCTATGGATTGCTCGGTGACTATCCCGGCCTCGAAGCGTATCTGAACCGCCATCGGGCACGGGACTCCTGCCCCGAAGAACTGCGGCGTTAGGCCCTGGATACGGATCCCACTCCCATGCCACCCATCGGAAGGCCGCCGTTGATTTTCGTAGATCCTTTTCCTTCCGTCGAAAGCGGCCGTATTAATCAAACGGGGGGTAAGACTGAAAGCCTTGCGTGCGTGTTAACCCAATGCCACCGGTCCCCACGGATCAGCGCCGGGGGGCGCCACATTGACCAGCTTTTCGTTAACGAACTCATAAAAGCCACGCTCGGATAACTCGCGCCCGAATCCGGAGTTCTTGATTCCGCCAAACGGAAGCTCCGGCGAAGTCCAGGCAGGTTGGTTGATGAAGACCATGCCGCTCTCGATTTTCGTCGCTACGGTGCGGCCGTGCTCGATATCCGCCGTGAAAATGGAAGCGCCGAGTCCAAAGGGCGTTGCGTTGGCCAGTTCAATGGCCTGTTCTTCACTATCGGCCACATAAAAGGCGGCGACTGGACCAAATAGCTCTTGTGTATAAATCGGATTGTTTTCGTTGATGTCGGTTAGCACCGTTGGCGCTAGAAAATATCCCGGCCTATCGATTCTATTTCCTCCCAGTACGATTTTTGCGCCGCCTTTTTGGGCCTGATCAATTTGATCGAGAAGAAGATTCAACGCTTTTTCCGAGGATAGCGGCGCCAAAGTAGTCGCCGGATTCATCGGATCGCCAGCATTGAAAGAGGCCATTCGTTTGACGAAACCGTCCAAGAAGGCCTTACCGCGATCCTGCCCAACCACGATGATGCGTTTGGAGCCAACACAACACTGACCGGTGTTAAACATGCGGCCAAACAGGGCGCTATTCAGCGTGGGTTCGAGTGGTGCGTCCTCGAGAACAATCAGCGGATCACTCCCGCCCATTTCTGCCACGACTTTTTTCAGCGCGCGGCCAGCGCGTTCAGCCACAGCCGCCCCCGCCCGTTCACTGCCGGTTACCGTGACACCACGAATGCGAGGGTCTTCGATGACGCGGCCGACTTGTTCGATACTCGCGAATAAATGGGTATAAACCCCGGTTGGCGCACCGGCCTCTTCGAAAACCCTCGCCAAGGCAAGTGCAGACTGCGGCACATTTTCCGCGTGTTTGAGCAGCAGCACATTGCCAGCCATCAACTGTGGCCCCGCCACCCGCGCAACCTGGTAATAAGGAAAATTCCAGGGCTCTATACCCAGTAGAACGCCTATGGGCTCAATTAGCACTTTCGCGTTCGGCGATTCCGGCAAGTCTTTCTGGGCCAAATAAGATTTTGCATTTTTGGCGTAGTACTGGAGTATCCCAGCGGTAATATCGACTTCAGCGTAAGCTTCGCCGATGAGTTTCCCCATTTCTAACGTCAAATATTGTGCGTACTCGTCTTTTCTTTCCAGCAGGATGGAGGCCGCCTTTGCCATGATCTTAGCGCGCTCGTCGATTGAACGATGACGCCAGTCGGTTCGATAGGCGCTATCAGCGTTGGCAATGGCAAGTTCTAAATCTGAATTGGATAGCTCGGGATAAGATGCGAGTAATTCGCCGGTCGCTGGATTGATGGATTGATAGGCCATATTTTTCACTCCTGTTCAGTCGATTCCGCCTCGCCCAGAAACACATGGCAATACCGGTGGCATGATCTCGGACGGATAACGATGATTGTGCGAAGAAGTGCCCGGCTCATTGTGAGCCGGGCACTGGGTTTTAGTTAACCCGTCACGCCTGGCGTCAATAAAAAGTGACCCGCAGGGAGTTTTTCTTGGTAGGTGTAAGGACTGGCCTTGTTTTCCGCAACCCAGCGTTTTTCAGCTATCGACTCGAAGGGTGGTGGCAGTTCGCCTTGTAGCGACCAAAGATCGAATGGGGTTTCGTCAATCGAAATTTCCCAATCGAAACCGCGCTCTTTAACAAAAGGCGCAATCACTTCGTCGAGCGTTCGCATCCACCATTCTCGTATGATTGGGCCAGGTAATGTGCGGGCTATCTGGTCAACCTTGAAGCGAATAAACTTGTCATTTTGCACGCCACCGACGAAGCAATTACCTTTAGTCGCTTCTTCAAAAATAACGACGGCATAAAATTTTGGAATGGGTATGCCCGCATAAACGTTGGTGATTTGTTCAGCCAATTCTTGTTTGTCTTCGGCAGTGAACGCATTGGTAGGATGATAGACTTTCCACAAAGGCATGATGGTTCTCCTGAATGTCGATAATGAGGCCCAAACCGGCTAAGCCGCGATTGAACCGGTCAGCCCTGATCCGAGTGCCCGGCGCCGGAGGCGATGCGGATGGGGGCTACGCGCCGCCCGCATCGGTTACCGGAGTTCTTCCGGCGCATCCAACCCCGAGCGGCTGCGTTGGGCGGTAATCTAGGCCCCCGCCGACCCGGCGTGAAATGAAGAATCTTCATGCGTTTATGAAAAGGATTCATGCCGCGCGGCGAATTCAGGAAATAAAGCGATGGCCGATTTGCGAACCTTTGATTTGAACTTACTGGTTGCCTTCAATCTACTGATGAAGGAACGCAGCGTGTCGCGGGCGGCGGAGAAAATGTTCATCAGCCAGTCGGCGATGAGCCATGTGTTGCAGCGCTTGCGTCAGCAACTGGAGGACCCGTTGCTGGTGAAGACCCCGACGGGTATGGTGCCCACCGCGCGCGCCCTGGCTTTGGTCGAACCGGTGGCGGTGTTGCTCAGGGAGGTGGAAGGCTTGATCAAAGCGCCCGCACCGTTCGAGCCGGGCACGAGTCGGCGTTCGTTCGCGATTGCCGCTACGGATTACGTGGAAGCGCTGTTATTGCCGAAACTGGCCCCGCGCATCGCCCGGCAGGCGCCCGGCATAGACGTTCATTTCAAACGGACCAGTACCCGGTTTCCGCTCGACGAGCTGGAGCAGGGCGAAATCGATATGGTCTTGGGCTTCGACGTGATGCTAGAGCCGCCCAGGCACCTGCATTGCGAGACCTTATTCGCCGATTGCATGGTCTGCGTGGCGCGGATCGGCCACCCGGTCGTGAACGCCGCGCTCACGCTGGAAGATTACATCGGGTTGCCGCATATCATGGTGTCGCGCACGGGCGCCAGCGCCGGCCAGGTCGATTGCTGGCTGGAGGCACACGGTCGTGAACGGCGGGTGGCGCTGACCGTTTCGCATTTTCTGTCGGCGTCGTTGACCGTCGCTCAAACCGATAGGGTCATGGCCGTCCCCCGGCGTATCGCCGAACAATTCATCCGCAGCCTGCCGGTGCAGCTGGTACCGCTGCCGATGGATTTGCCGAATTACGATACCGTGATGGTCTGGCATCCTCTCCAAGAGCAGGAGCCGCCCCACCGATGGCTGCGCGGTGAAATTCGCGCCGCTTGCGCCAAGTTGGACGGTTAAGAGTTCTATTGGCGGCTTTGGCCGAGGAGGTAGCGCCCGTGTCCTCGGAATGTAGATCAGCTTTTTGAGTGGCGCTGACGCTCCAATGTCTTGCGCGAACCCGGTGCGAAAGTCTGGAAGTGGCCGAACTCTTTCCGATGGGAGTCATCCGCCGCCACCGGGTCCGTCCCGCAAATCCGCGCATCAGGGTAACCTGGGGGACATGTTCAGGAGGCGCGATGCGGATTCCCGCCACCGGGACCGCCCGTGTCCCCGATCCACAGTTGGGAAGACTCAAGGCACGATCCAGCCGCCGACGGCGGACAGCTTGCCGTCGGACTCGATGCGGGCGATGTAACTGCCTTTCGAGGCGAAGCGTTGCCCGGTGCCGAGGCTCAGGCGCGGATAAACGCTGGCCGGGGGGAGATTGCCGATCATCCCCTCGATCCGCTCGATCAGGTAGGCCGATGAAAAATTGTCCAGGAGGTGTTTGACGGCCTCCCCCAGCACCACGGCGGCGCAGAAGGTGTTGGCCTGCAAGCGCTCGTGGGTGAACGGCAGCCGCCTCGATTTGAGCCAGTCCCTGGCCCTGGCCATCTGGGCGGTCCGGGAGTCCGGCAGTTGCCAGGGATAGGTCAGGTAGAGCTTGCTGCCGAGGCTGTCCGGCAGGTTCGGCCCGCGCTCCCCGGCGAGGCTCGCGGACAGATACACACCGGCCAATCCCGCCCCCGGTTCCGCGATGCTGTCCAGCCCGTCGAGATCGGCCGCGTCCAGCCACAGGACCAGATTCGCGGGACGCCGTTCGAGCAGGTTCCGCCAAACGGCGGGGGTGAGTTGTTCCGACCGGCCCAAGCCGATGTCTTGCAGCCGTCCGGCGGCGGAGCCTGACAGCGCCCGGCGGAACGCCGCCGCCGCCACGGCACCCGCCGAGCCTCGCCGGAACACCTGCGCGATGGAACGCGGGTCCGGGGATTCGCCGAGACGCTTGGCCAGGGCCTCCGCCTCCACGGTCAAGCCCTTGGAAAAGTACACGGAGTAGAAATCGCCTTCCGCGATCACCGGCACATCCGTGTTCGGGAACAGGCAGGCCACCTCGAAGCGCTCGCAAAATTGGTGGACCGGTTGCCAGACGCCCCGGCCCAATCCGCCCAGGGTGGCGAAGACCGGCTGGGCGCGGTAATGCTTCGCTAGTTGGGCCGGCCAGGTGGCTTCGGACCCCTTGAGCTCCCAGACGTGGAGCTGCCAGCGCTTATAGACCTGGTACATCTTGTAGGCGCTGAACCGGTTCCGTTGGGTGTCGTGGCGCGTCTCAGCGTTCTTGTCGTGGAAATAGGTTTCGAGGACGTCCAGCATGGCCTTCCGTTCCGCCGGGTCCACGCCCGCCCCGACCACCGTGGCGATATGCAGGGTGGAATCGCTCACCCCCGGCGAGTGGGCCGGGGGCGCGGATTCCAGATAGGCGGCGAGCGCCGCGATGTCCTGGTCGTCCATCGCGTAGCGGGGCATGAACGGCGAAAACGGGCGGCCCGCCGGGTTGATTCCCTCGCGCAACGCCCGTGCGAAAGATTCGTCCGTATAGGGCGGCCGCCCGGCCCCGGTTTGCCGGAACGCTTGCGGCAAGACCCCTTTGGTGGTCGAGAGCGGCCCGGACCGGAACAGCGCGGCGGCGGTCACGGGCGGGACCAGGTTGCCGCCCTCGCTGGAACCCATCCGGCTGCGCTTGTGGCAACCCGCGCAGCCGACCTGGGCGCCGTCCAGGGGCACGTCGCCAGCGACCGTGGCTTGCAGGGTTTTCCCGGACGGCAGGCGACCCGTCAGATAGATCTGCTTGCCGATTTCGATCCGGGCCGCGTCGGAAACCGCCCCGGCGGCCGGGCCGATCCACAGGCCGCAGGCTAGGAGCGCCAGTCCGACGCGCCGACACCGCGCGAACAATCCGCGCCTCATGAGCGTTGCTCCGGCTTGAACCGCGCCTCCCGTTGCGGACGCCCCAAACCGTCGTCCACCACGATGTGCCCGATTTCGAAGTCCCCGATGCGCACGGCCACTTTGTCGCCGGATCGCACCGTCTTGCCGGGATTGCCGAACAGCAGGAAATAGATTTGGTCCTTCCGCGCGGCCTGGGTGGTCTGCCGCAGGGCACCGACACGCGGCATCCTGGGCACCTCGAACTTGGCCTGGGTCTTCTCGGCGATGGCGAGGGCGTGGTGCTTGCGGTCCAGCAAGGGCGCGGCCTTGCCGGGGTCCAGCACCCTGAACCGGAAGTCCAGCATGTAACCGGCCGCCGAGAGGTGCATCCCCTCGATCTTTATCCCCCAGCGTTGCTCGATGGCCTTGGGGTTCGCCACGTCCAAGGGTTTGGCCGCATGAATGGGTGACGGTTGCTGCCCTGGCGATTCCGGCGGATCGGCCAGGCAGCCCTGGTCAGCCAGGGCGAGCGCCAACGCGCCAGCCATGAGGTGGGTGAATTTGCGGCGGTCGTGTCGATGGATGTCCATTTCGCATCTCCCCTTAAGGGTTTGGATTCTGGTGTTTTTGGTAGGGGGCGGCTGTTGGAGATGGGTTTAATGGGTTTATCCGATTGGAGCGCGGGCCTCTGGCCCGCGAGCGGGCGGGACGCCCGCGCTCCCCTCAACCACCCAGCCCCGACTGGAGTGCAAGGCGTTCCGTTCGGAAGGGTTATGGAAGCGCAAGGCAAGCCTTGCACTCCAGCCGTTCGCGGTCGGTATCGAATCCATTTGAAAACCGCTCAAAAGGCGCTCCTACCACAGCGGGCCGGTGGCGGTGCGGGTTAGGGCACGCTGCTGAGCGTCACCCCGAGCGCGGCGGATGGCGCGCCCAGGTCGTCGGAGACGCGGTAGCTGTAGCCGATGTTCTGGGTGTTGCCCGCCGTCATGGTCACCGTCACGCTGCCGTCGCAGTGGTTGGCGATGACGGCGCGGGTCGCCGAGGTGCCCAGCGCGCCCTGGCCACAGGCCGGATTGGCTCCGACCGTCACGCCCGTGCCCGCCACGGTGACGAGCAGCGTGCCGGGGACGACCCTGGCCCCCGCGCCGTCGGTCGGCTTGGGGCTGGCATTGGCGAGGCTCGGGTCGTTGGGATCGGTGTCGTTCGCCGCCAGATTCATGCGCACGGTTCGGAGCGCCGTCACCGTGCAGCGGGTCGGCTGGGTCACGCTGTTGGCGCTGCGGTCGTAAACGCAGTTGTCGCCCACGGCGGTGGGCGCCGCGTCGACCCTGAGACTCACCGTCGCGCCCGTGGCCGGTTCGCTTAGGGCGGCGCCGTCGTCGGCCCGGTAGCGGAAGCTCACATTGTTGTTGCCGGTGGCCCGGAAATAGGTGAACGAGCCATTCGGGCACAGGCTGGGCGAAGCCGTCGGCGGGCAGGTCAGGGTGCCGCCGTTCGCCAGGCTCCCGGCCACGAAACGTGCGGCAAGGGGATTAAGCTCGGGGTCCGTGTCGTTTCTCAACAGGCCGGGAGGATTGACGGCACGCGCCACGTTGGCCCGGTACAGGAACACATCGCCGACCGCCACCGGCGGTTGATTCACCGGAGCCCGCACGTTCAGATTCACGGTCGCCGTGGCACAGGCATTGGCCGGATCGCAGGTTTTATAGGCGAAGCTGTCCGGGCCTACATAACCGGCGGTCGGCGAGTAGCTGAAGGAGCCGTCCGCGTTCACCGTGGCCGAACCATGGGCGGGCGTCTGGCCGGATCCTTGGGTGGTCAGGGTGTCCTGGTCGATGTCGCTATCGTTGACCAGCAATCCGGGCGCCGGGACGCTGAGAACGACTCCCGCCGTCGCCGTATAAGGTCCGTCGTTGGCGGCGGTCGGCGGATCGTTGGCCGGATTGACGGTGATCGCCACCGTGGTGACGCCGCTGTCGTGCTGTCCCGCGTCCCTGGCCCGGTAGGTATAGCTGTCCGCGCCGTAATAGTTCGGGGCGGGGGTGTAGATGAACGACCCGTCGCCGTTCAGCGTCAGGGTGCCGTGGGCGACATCGCTGACGAGTACCGCCGTGAGCGGGTCGTTCTGGGGATCAGTGTCGTTCCCCAGCACGCCGGGCGCGGCCACGGTGAGCGTCGTGTCCTCCTCCGCGACATGGCTGTCCTCCACCGCCGCCGGGTTCTGGCTTCCGCCCTGTAACAAGGCGTGGGCTTGCTGGATGTTGAGCAGCCCATGGCCGTACCCGTGATCCGGGCCGGTCGGCCCCAGGTCCGTGGCCGAGCCAACCAGGGCGGATTCCAGGGTCGACACCGCGCTGTTCGGAAACGCCCCCAGCAGCAGGGCCAGGCCACCCGCCACATGGGCGGCGGCGAAGGAGGTGCCGCTGACCGTCATGTAGAGGGGGAGTCCGCCGAAGGACAGGTCCGTGGTGTTGACGTTGACCCCCGGCGCCACGAGCTGCGGAAACAAGCCTCCGCCGCAGGCCGAAGGCCCTCGGCTGCTGAAATAGGCCAAGTTCGAAGCGTCGTCCACGGCGCCGACGCCGAACCCCCCGGCGTTATTGGCCGGGCTGACGCTGGTGGCGGAGAGCGGGCCGCCGTTCCCGGCGGCGAACGCGACGGCGATGGCGGCGGTCTTCAAGGTCTGGATGTCGGCCTCGAAGCGCGTGTCGCAGAGGCCGGCGGCGGCGATTTGGAAGGAGCCGTTGACCACATCGGGGGCGTCGTCCGTGAGGGAATTGCCGTCGGGGTCCAGCAGCCATTGGAAACCCAGATGGAAATCGCTCTCCTGGGCCTGGCCCAGGTCGTTGAATACTTTCACCGCGATCCACTGGGCACCGGGCGCCACGCCGATGGCCGTGCCGCCCGCCTCGCCGCCCACCAACAGGCCCATGGTCTGGGTGCCGTGGCCGCTGGCGGCACCGGCGTAATCGACCGGCGTGGCGTGCTGGCCGTGGGGATCGAACCAGCTATTGGCGCCGCCCCGCCACTTCGGACCGAGATCGGGATGGTCCTTGTCGACGCCGGTGTCCATGTTCGCGACCAACACCTGCTGGCCGGTGTGGCCGAGTTCCCAGACCTCGGGGGCGTGGACGAGGTTGATGTTCCACTCCGGGGCCGCCAGGGCGGCCCCGTTCGGTCCCGGCGCACTCAAGGTGGAATCGACTTGCACGCGGGCCACGCCCGGCAGCTTCGCCAGGCCGCGAACCGCCCGCGTCGGCACTCTGGCGGCGATGCCGTTGATGATCCAGAGGGACTTGACGCGGCTGGCCGAGTGGCTCCGCAAGAAATCGAGCACCGGCTTTTGGTTCTTGTCCGCGTGCTGTTTGAGGGCTTGAATGACTTTCCCGCGCCGGACGCCTTTCGCCCTGTCCCGGATGGCGTTCAGATTCGCTTTGGTCGTGAGGGTGACAATGACCGGCACTTCCTGGTCGGGAGCGGTCGACTGTAGCCGCGTTGCCGTCTCGGCGTCCAAGGCCCCCGCGTGGAGACCGAAGCCGGGTGAGATTCCCAAGAGTGCGCCGACGAGGACGCGCGATGTTTGTTGTTTCATGTTCAGTTCCTTTGAGTTGGCTTAGTTCCATGGGGCGCGTGACTGCCCTTATAGCGGTTCTCATATGAGTTCGATACAAACCGCGAACGGCTGGAGTGCAAGGCTTGCCTTGCGCTTTT
>NZ_JBTEKS010000124.1:0-10684 GCF_054333355.1 Methylomagnum sp.
CGAACTCGCGACGGCCCACAGCCACGCCCGCGCCGCCGTGGATGGCCTGCGTGCTGCTGGTCAATCAGACTACCTTCCCCTCGGCCTCCTCACCCGCGCCTGGCTGCAAGCCGTGGAAGGCAACCCCGAAGCCGCCCAAGCAGACTTGGATACCGCCGAACGCATCGCCACCCGTGGCGACATGCGCCTACACCTCGCCGACATCCACCTGCACCGCGCCCGCCTGTTCCGCGACCGCGCCGCCCTGGCCGAAGCGCGGCGGCTGATCGAAGAATGCGGCTACGGACGGCTGCGGGGCGAATTGGAAGACGCCGAACGGGCGGCGCGGGCGTGGTCAACGTGATTGCCGTGGCCCTCCCACCTATGGCAGCCTGAACCCCTTACTTCCCCCTTACGAGAAGCCGCCGGGTTCTACCGGCAACAAGCCGGGACGGGTTTGGCGCAATCCTTCCTAGCCGAATTCGAGCGGGCAACCCATCTGCTACTTGAATATCCCGGCCTCGGTTCGCTCTGGCGACACGGCCTGGCCCATGTCTTTTAACCAACGGCAAATCCGCCTCACCCCCTACCAGCCACCCCCGGCTTCCGATACCCCCCACACGCCACCGACACCCGCGCCCTGTCCTCCCCATCCAAGCGCAAGGCCGTCAATTCGCCACCCCACAGGCAGCCGGTATCCAGGCCATAAACGCCTGGCCCCGCATGAAACCCCAGCGTGGACCAATGCCCGAACACGATGGTCGCGTCCACACTGCGCCGTCCCGGCACATCGAACCAAGGCCGCAAATGCGGCGGCTGGCTGCCCGGTACCCCCTTGTGCTTGAACTCGACCCGCCCATCCCACTCGCAATAGCGCAGCCGGGTCAGGCAATTGGTGATGAAGCGCAGCCGCCCCCAGCCCCGCAAATAATCCGACCACATATCCGGCTGATCCCCGTACATGTGCCGGAAAAACTCCCCGTAGCCCTCGCCGCGCAGGAGGCTCTCCACCTCGGCGGCGTGGCGGGCGGCGTCCTCGGCGGACCATTGCGGCGGCAGGCCCGCGTGAATCAGGTAAAATCCCCCCTCGCGATGGAGCAGCGGGCGACGGCGCAGCCAATCCAGCAACTCATCGCGGTCGGGCGCGGCCAGCACATCGCCGAAGGTGTCCCGGTGCTTGGTCTTGGAGACCCCTAGCGCCACGGCCAGCAAGTGCAAATCGTGATTGCCCAGCACCGCGACGGCGGCCTCGCGCAAGCCCCGGATGCAGCGCAGCGTTTCCAGCGAGCGCGGCCCCCGGTTCACCAAATCGCCGGTGAACCAGAGCCGGTCTTGGGCTGGATCGAAACGCAGTTTTTCCAGAAGCGCCTGTAATTCGGCGAAGCAGCCCTGCACATCGCCGATGGCGTAAATAGCCATGGGATTAGTGGAGCGTCCGGGGAATGGCGAGGGTGAAGGCGGGAATCTCGGCTTCGAAAGCATCGCCCTCGTCGGAGACCATGTGATACTCGCCACGCATGGTGCCCACCGGGGTTTCAATCATGGTGGCGCTGGTGTAGCGGAAGGCTTCGCCCGGCGCGAGGTGCGGCTTCTCGCCCACCACGCCTTCGCCGCGCACCTCCTGCACCTTGCCATGGGCGTCGGTGATGACCCAATGCCGGGACACCAAGCGGGCCGGGGATTCCCCGGAATTGCGGATGGTGATGGTGTAGGCGAACACATAACGATCCGCCTCCGGGGCGGATTGGGATTCCAGATAATTGGTTCTGGCGTCGATCTCGATACGATATTTTTTTCTCATGGTAACAATGCTGACTTAAATAGGCGGGTGAAAATTCGGGCGGATAGTTTAAACGGAAGTCCGCCATCCCGGCACACGGGCAACCGCCCCATCAGGGTAATCGCACTATGTTCCCCTAGTCCCCTCTCCCACCGGGAGAGGGCTAGGGTGAGGGGATCAAAACAAGGATTTCTTCCTCAGGACTTACGCACAGTTCTGGACAAATCGCTGTAGGTCGGGCTTAAGCCCGACCTACATTAACCGCTTCGCGGAAACCTGCGTAAGTCCTGTTCCTTTTAAACAACGCTGATGGCAATCCCGGCCCGAGCTTTTTGGCCGACACGCTGAGAGAGTTAAGGCAGAAGATACCGTTTAAATCCCCCCTCACCCCAACCCTCTCCCGCTGGAGAGGGAGAAAACGAGGAAGCACCAATATCGGTGGGCATGAGTACATGCCCACCCTACCTCGCTAAACACACGACCGGACAAACCGAAGAGGCAATCAAGCGTGCATATCCACATCCTGGGCATTTGCGGCACTTTCATGGGCGGACTGGCCATCATGGCCAAGCAACTGGGCCACCACGTCACCGGCTCCGACCAAAACGTCTACCCCCCCATGAGCACGCAGCTCGAAGAGCAAGGCATCACCCTGAAATCGGGCTACAGCCCCGCCAACCTCGACCCCGCGCCGGACTTGGTGGTGGTGGGCAACGCCATCTCGCGGGGCAACCCGGAAATCGAAGCGGTCTTGAACCAGGGCTTGGCCTACACCTCCGGCCCGCAATGGCTGTACAACCATGTGCTGAAAGGCGCCTGGGTGCTGGCGGTCGCGGGCACCCACGGCAAGACCACCACCACCAGCCTATTGAGCTGGATACTGGAAAGCGCTGGCCTTGAGCCGGGCTTTTTAATCGGCGGCGTGCCGCTGAATTTCGGCGTGTCGGCCCGGATCGGCGGCGGGCGTTATTTCGTGGTGGAGGCCGATGAATACGACACGGCCTTCTTCGACAAGCGCTCCAAGTTCGTCCACTACCGGCCCCGCACCGCCATCCTCAACAACCTGGAATTCGACCACGCCGACATCTTCCCCGACCTCGCCGCCATCCAGCGCCAGTTCCACCACTTGGTGCGCAGCATTCCCGGCAACGGCCTGATCGTCGCGCCCGCCTGGGACGAGCCTCTGGCCGAAGTCCTGCGCATGGGCTGCTGGACGCCGGTCGAACTCACCGCGCCCGCCGAGGATGAATCCCCCGCCGCCTGGCGCCACCGCCTGCTGGCCACCGATGGCAGCCGCTTCGAAGTCATCCATGACGGCCAGCCGGTGGGCATCGTCGAATGGACCCTGGTGGGTCTCCACAATGTCCAGAACGCCGTCGCCGCCATCGCCGCCGCCCATCATGCCGGGGTGAAACCCGCCAAGAGCATCGCCGCCCTGGGCCAGTTCAAGAACGTCAAGCGGCGCCTGGAAATCCGCGCCGAGGTGAACGGCGTCACCCTCTACGACGACTTCGCCCACCATCCCACCGCCATCGCCACCACCCTGGCGGGCCTCCGGGCGCGGGTGGGCACGGAGCGCATCATCGCCGTCCTGGAACCCCGTTCCAACACCATGCGCATGGGCGTCCACTCAGAACTCTTGGCCGACTCCCTCCGCGCCGCCGACCGGGCCATCGTCTATCAAGCGCCCGACCTGGGCTGGGACGCCGCCGCCGCCACCGAGGGCGCGGCCAATGTCAGCGTATTGCGTTCGCTCGACGAGATCGTCGAATTGCTCCGGCGGGACAGCCGCCCCGGCGACCACATCCTGTTCATGAGCAACGGCAGCTTCGGCGGCATCCACCAAAAGACCGAATCAGCCCTCCGCGCCGGTTGAAACCCACGGCTTAACGCATCGGACCCAGGCCAGTGACTAAACCTATTTCTGTCATCATCGTCAATTTCAATGGCGGACTACTCCTCACCGATTGCGTCCGCTCGGTGCTGAATTCCAATCTGGATGTCGAGGTCGTCGTTTCTGATAACCGCTCGACCGACGACAGCGTTTTTGAATTGAAGCGGCGATTCCGACAGGACGGCCGCCTGAAAATTATCGAAAACGCCGAGAATCTAGGGTTCGCCAAAGCCAATAATGTTGCCCTGCCGGAATGCCAAGGCGATTTCATATTATTTTTGAATCCCGATTGCATTATCCAACCCGAGACCATCAGCGGCATGTTGGCGGTCATGGATCATTATCCAAACGCCGGGATGGCCGGATGTCTGATACGTAACCCCGATGGCAGTGAGCAGGCCGGTTGCCGACGGAGCATTCCCACGCCTTGGCGCACCTTTATCCGGCTCACCCGGCTCCACAAATTCGCCAACTATCACCCGCGTTTTGAAAGCTACTTGCAAACCGGGCTGCCCATGCCCGATAAACCCCTGAAGGTCGAAGCCATTTCTGGTGCCTTCATGCTGGTGCGCCGCGACTCGATAAACACCGTCGGCCCCATGGACGAGGGTTATTTCATGCATTGCGAAGACTTGGACTGGTGCATGAGATTCCGGCAGGCTGGCCTTAAAATCCTATTCGTGCCCAGTGTCGAAATCATGCATGTGGGCGGGGTGTGTAGCGCCTCGCGGCCAGTTTCGGTGGAGTATTACAAGCACATCGGAATGGTGCGCTTCTATCGGAAGTTCTTCCGCCATCAATACCCGACCATCTTGATGTGGCTGGTCCTGCTAGCCATTGGAATACGCTTTGTAGTAAGGATTCCAATTTACTTTCTGCCCATGAATAATCCAGCCAAAAACTGGGGGCGGTTACATGCCATGTACTCGTTTTCCAGCACCCGCCCCGCCAATCAAGGCATAAACAAGCCGACCGGACATTCGCGACGGATCATGGTCACGGGCGCCACCAGCTTAATCGGCGATTACTTATTACCGAAATTGCTGGATTCCGGGTTCAAAGTAGACGCCATCAGCCGGAACCCGCCCGAACTACCGCCTGTTCCCGGACTGTGCTGGCACAAAATCGATATCGCCATCGAGCCAGTGGCCGATTTATTCGGCGCTGAAATCCTCATTCATTTGGCACCGCTTTCAACCCTCCCTCCCCTGCTTGAAAACACCACCGCGAATACCCTTAAACGGATTATCGCGTTTAGCTCAACCAGCCTTTTCACGAAGTATCAATCGGGCTATGAAAAAGAACGGTTAATGGCCCATGGATTGCGGGAATCCGAGGATAAATTGGCAGAACATTGCGCGAATTATGGCATTCACTGGACGGTGTTCCGGCCCACCTTGGTTTATCATCTGGGCAGGGACAAGAATATCACCAGCATTGCTTATTTTATTCGTCGGTTTGGGTTTTTCCCTTTGGTGGGCAGCGGCGATGGATTGCGTCAACCCGTACATGCCGAGGATTTGGCGAACGCCTGTATGAATGCCATCGACAACCCCTTAAGCTTCGGCCACGCCTATAACCTTAGCGGCGGTGAAACGCTCACCTATAAAGAAATGGTGGAACGGATTGCCAAAAATATCGGCAAGCCCAACCGGATTGTCAACATACCACTCCCGGCGCTTCGTATATTCCTGCGCGGACTCTCCTACATACCCCGCTATAAACACCTAACGCCAGAAATGGCGAATCGGATCAATCGGGATATGTGCTTCGATCACCTACCCGCCAGCGAGGATTTAGGATTCGCGCCCCGCCGGTTTCTGGAACAGGAAATAAACTGAATTTAACAACTTATGTGGGTTCCTAAGCAGCCAGACAAACGCTTCACCCGCCTAGCGGCATTGCTTATCCAAATCGTGCTACGGGCGCGGGGGAAACTCACGCTACGCAATCTGTTATCCATCAGGAAATGGCGCCACCTATTGGAGAGGATGAAGCGGGAAATCACCGTCCTTCGCCAAACCCGCCGCCCTCCCCATTTTGCCGCTTTATCCGCTAGTGAAGCCTATGTTCTCCACAATACCCTAAGGCCGGAATTACACGCCATTCTCAGGGAATCCGTTACCCGCTTTAATTACTTGCCCACCATCAGCATTCTCATGCCGGTTTACAACGTGGACCCACGTTGGTTGACGGCGGCCATGGAGTCCGTCATCAATCAAATTTATCCCCATTGGGAGCTTTGCATCGCCGATGACGCTTCCACCACACCGGAAACCATTGAAGCGCTAAAGCAATATGAAGGGCGCGATAAGATCAAAATAATTTATCGGCGGGAAAACGGCCATATCTGCGCCGCCAGTAATTCAGCGTCCGAATTGGCAAGCGGGGATTTTGTGGCGCTTCTGGACAACGACGATTTGCTTGCGCCAAACGCCCTTTTTGAAATTGCACGGCTACTCAATGCACACCCGGAAGCCGATCTCATTTATACCGATGAAGACAAAATAGACGCCAAAGGGCGGCATTATGATCTGCATTTCAAGCCCGACTGGTCGCCCGTATTATTACTGGGCTACAACTATATTAATCATCTGACCTGTATCCGCCGGAGCCTGCTTGAAGAGGTGGGGCGATTCTCTCTGGGCTTTGAAGGCGCACAGGATTATGATCTTTTACTCCGCCTCGCAGAACACACGAAAAACATATTTCATATTCCAAAAATACTTTATCACTGGCGCTCCATCCCGGAATCAACCGCCTCCTCAGCGTCGGTTAAACCCATAGTCGATACGTCCGCTTACAAAGCCTTAAAGAATCATTTGGACCGGCAAGGAATTGTAGCCAAGATTTATCGCCCCAGTTTCGCCGAATCCTATGGTTTGCCCATCAATCAATTGGACTGGTCTGACGAAGGCCCAGGTATTGAAATTATTATCTTTGGAGATGGCAAACAAGACTATTCCGCTCGCTGTGCTAGCGCCATCCAAAAGAGTACGCGCTACCGGAACTACCGAATAGCCTCAAGCCAAACCGAATATTCGGATTTCCCGGCTAGTTTGCCGACACGTTTAAATGCCGCCGCAAAAGCGAGTGATGCGGACCTGCTGCTGTTTTTGAGTAACAGGACGACCGTCACCGAA
Source organism: Methylomagnum sp. (assembly GCF_054333355.1). NCBI lineage: Bacteria > Pseudomonadati > Pseudomonadota > Gammaproteobacteria > Methylococcales > Methylococcaceae > Methylomagnum > Methylomagnum sp. Next base: position 6,797 of record NZ_JBTEKS010000124.1, read on the forward strand.
CCCCGCTGGCTCAGCCGCCTGGCGGGATATTCAAGCCTGCCGGGCGTAGGGATTGTCGGTGGGCGGCTGATTACCCCAAAAGGACATCTTCATCAGGCGGGCAAAATACTCGCCGATTCATCCTATTTCCCGGCTTTCTCCGGCGAGCCAGTAAAATTATTGAGCTACTTCTTTCTCGCCGAAACCGCCAGGGATTGCTCAGCCGTTAATATCGCCTGTCTACTCACTCGGCGCTCAGATTTTATCGAAGCTGGGGGATTCAGTGAGATATTAGGGTCAACGGGATTTGATGTGGATTATTGTCTACGTATTGCAGAACAAGGATTGCGGACGGTTTTTGTGGCCGAGGCCGAGTTGTCCTACACCACGGAATCCACCCATCCATTTCCTGGACCGCGAGACATAGCCAGCCGGAAATACTTGTCTTGGCCTTGCGTAGACCGCTATTACAATCCCAACCTTTTACCGCCGTCGTTTACCGTTAATCCAGTTTCACGACTGGATTATGGGGAATATATTGAAAAGCCGCTTAAGTGCGCCTTCTTCACCCATAATCTTAATTTGGAAGGCGCACCAAAAGTTATTCTCAACCTTGCCGCTGATTTGCATCACGGTGGGGGCATAGACGCCTTGGTCTTTTCACCCGAGGTCGGTCCCGCGACGGAGTTTCTCAATCAAGCGGGCGTGCCGTTTGAAGTTATTCAATTGACGGGCTGCGACAATATGCTTTCAGGGTGGGCCGATCTGGATAGTTTCAACGCAACGCTTGGGCAGGTTTCTGACCTCCTCAAGCTCGCTAGGCCCGATGTGGTTGTGGTCAATGTCTTGAACAGCTTTTTTGTCGTCGAGGCGGCGGCCCGGCTGGGTATTCCCTGTGTTTGGATCATCCATGAAAGCTACCACCGCGATTTACTAATTCGCGCCATCGACAGCAAGGCCTTTCCGATTTTCGAGGCAGCCTTCACCAAAGCCAACGCCGTGGTATTCGTATCGGAGGAAACCCGTCAGCTCTATAATAATTATAACCGGCTTATAAACTTTACCGTCATTCACAACGCGCTTTCCAAAACTTTCCTGAATAGCCCGGTGATTCCCAAGGACATTATTCGCAATGTATTGGGCATTGCCGATGGCATGAAGGTGATTGTAAGTATTGGAACGGTTTGCGAACGGAAGGATCAGAAAACCCTGGTGCGGGCCATCGAATCCCTGTCAAAAATCAGGGATGATTTCCTGTGCTTTATCGTGGGCTGGCGGGCCTCCGACCATTATTGCCACCAAGTATCCGATTTGGTTCAGCAATACGGATTAACCGGGCGAGTCATACTGGTTCCAGAAACACGGGATGTGGCTCAGTATTATTCTGCCGCCGACCTATTCGCCTTTACATCCCTCAACGAATCCTATTCCTTGACCATGCTTGAAGCCATGGCTTATGGACTGCCTGTCATCACCACCGCATGTATGGGTGTTTCCGAGCAAGTCCAATTTGGCCACAATGCTGTGCGTTTCGATTTCCAGGATCATAATGCCTTGAGCGGCCATTTGGCGTCATTACTCGACGATGACGGGAAGCGTATTGCGATGGGAAAATATTCTCGGCAATTATTTGAAGCCATGCCCACCTATGACGAGGTGGTTCAGTCTTATAAAAACCTAATCATCTCGGCTTGGCAGGTTGGCAGCCTGAATCGGAATGGTTGAATCTCCACCTAATACCGTCCCGAAAGTCGCGGTTATAATCGTTAATTACAACGGAGGCGACTACCTAATCCAGTGTATAAACGCCCTGCGACAACAAACCTTCCCAATCCAGCAAATTATCCTGGTGGATAACGCCAGCACTCTCAAGCCAATTATTGGTCATGAGCCGTGGCTAACGGGTATTCAGTTGATCCGACTGGAATCCAATCTAGGCTTTGCCGCCGCGAATAATTGGGCGGTTAAGTCAGCTAAGGAGGCCGATTGGATAGCGCTGCTGAACCCCGACGCTTTTCCCGATCCCGATTGGTTGGCTAAATTAATGCAGGCTACCGACAAGTTCCCACACTATTCCAGCTTCGCCTGCCGGATGCTGTGCGCCGAAAATCCAGAAATTCTCGATGGTGCCGGAGATAATTATTACGCCAGTGGGCGGGTGAAACGCCGTGGGCACGGAATGCCTGCCAGTGGGCGCTATTTGAGCTATGACGAAGTGTTCTCGCCATGTGCCGGGGCCGCCCTATACAAGAAAACGGCCTTCGACGAAGCGGGCGGGTTTGACGAGGATTTCTTTTGTTACCTTGAAGACGTGGATTTGGGATTTCGTCTTCGCCTAGCCGGGCACCGATGCTTGTACGTGCCAGACGCCGTGGTCCTACATGTGGGATCGGGTATTACTGGAAGGCACAGTGATTTTTCAACCTATTACGGACACCGGAATTTAGTTTGGGGATTTATCAAAAACATGCCCGGCATTCTCTTCTGGCTTTATCTTCCATTGCATTTGGCTATGAATATGTCCAGCTTATTTATATGTGCTGGCCGCGGACAGGGATTATTGAGCCTTAGGGCTAAGCTGGATGCATTGAAACAGTTGCCAAATATGCTTAGAAAGCGCCGCCTCATTCAACCGGCCCGAATAGATGTCTGGGCTATACGGAATATGATGAAGCATGAATGCTTTCGGCGTGATTTATAAAAATAGCGCGTCACAACGCTTACAGCACTTGATTTGAAAGAAGCAATCGCGAGACCTTTATATGATTCAAACCGAATTCGATGAATTTGCCGACGAATATCTGGATATGCATAAAAAGAATATCCGCGTGTCGGGAGAAAACCCAGAATACTTCTCGGAATATAAGATTAAAGATGTGTCGAACTTATTAGCCAGCGACTTTCCTGACACGGGGCGAATATTGGATTTTGGGGCTGGCGTTGGTGGTTCCTTGCCTTACTTTAAGAAATATTTTTCACAGGCCAATTTAACCTGCCTGGATGTATCGGCGAAGAGCCTAGCCATAGCCCGCGAGCGTTTTCCAGATCAAGCCGATTTCAAACTGTTCGGCGGACAAACCTTGCCTTTTTCAGATAATTTCTTTGACTTGATTTTTGCCGCCTGCGTCTTTCATCATATCCCCCGTGCCGATCACGTCAGGTTGCTCGGTGAATGGCACCGAGTATTGAAGCCAGGTGGAATGGCCGTGATTTTTGAACATAATCCCTTAAATCCGCTGACTGTTCAGGCGGTGAATACTTGTCCTTTTGACCAAAATGCCGAATTGATTTCAGCACCGACAATGAAGCAGCGGATGGTGGCGGCGGGGTTTGGGCGGGTCAGAACACATTACCGGGTATTTATTCCCGGTGCCCTCCGAATATTGCGGCCTGTGGAGAGATGGCTGAACTGGTGCCCGTTTGGAGCGCAATACATGACCTATGCGGTCAAACAGGGAGACACCCCGCTATGATGCTCATAAAGTTTTTGCTGGTGGGGACGTTAAACACCCTAGTCGGACTCGGCGCTATTTATTTTGCGATGTATTTTTTGAGCCTTGATAATATTACCGCCAATGCATTTGGCTATATCATAGGAATTCTGCTTGGATTCGCGCTCAATAAGCGCTGGACATTCGCCAATCGCGATGGTATTACAGCGACGTTGATACGTTATTTCATAGTCATCGCGGTCGCTTATGCCGTCAATCTCACCGTGGTTTTATCGACCCATTTATATCTTGAACTCAACCAATATCTAGCCCAAGCCACGGGCATTATCCCATATACCATTATCGCGTTTTTTGGTAGCCGCTATTATGCCTTTAAAAATAATGGATATTCCAACACAGCCGACATAAACCAACCGACCAGTTTCAACGATACAGAAACAATGGGCGTTGCGAAACT
>NZ_JBTEKS010000125.1:0-10680 GCF_054333355.1 Methylomagnum sp.
ATAAGCGTGTTGCAGCATGAAGGCGGACACGCTAGTGCCCATCAGCACGGCGGCGCGTTCGATCATGGCTTTGGCTTCGGGGCTGGTGCGGAGATTAATGCGGGTAGGATCATGAGAAGACATGGCGGCGAATCTCAATGACTGAAAATGGAAATTGTACGCCGATGTGACCCACAAAAACCCGGATTAATCGCTTGCTGAAAGCACCCATCCCAATCCCACCTTAACCTAAACCGCCCCACCAATCGCCGCAATCACATCCGCCGCCTGCCGGTTTTCCCGCACATCATGCACACGGAATATCCTAACCCCTTTCATCACCCCATAAGCCGTGGTTGCCACGGTAGCGCCCAGCAAACCCGTCGGCTCTGTCTCTCCACAAATGGCCCCCATGAAGCGCTTGCGGCTGGTGCCCAATAACACCGGGAAACCCAGGTGTGTGATTCGCTCCAGATGCGTCATCAATAAAAGATTATGCTGCCGCGTTTTCCCGAAACCGATACCTGGATCAAGGATGATATTTTCCGGCTTAATACCGGCGGCGATGGCGGCATCGGCACGGGACCGCAAAAACTCGCAAACCTCATCCACCACATCGGAATAGCTTGGGTTATCTTGCATGGTCTTAGGCGTGCCTTGCATGTGCATCAACACAATCCGCCCGCCCCACGCGGCGACAAAATCAAACATGTGAGGATCATTTCTTCCGGCGGATACGTCATTCACAATATCCGCGCCCGCTGCCACGGCGGCTTCCGCCACCGCTGTAAGCGTCGTATCCACACTGATAAGGCATTGGCGGGGTATCAACTCCCTAATCTTGCTAATAACCGGCACCACTCGTTTAATCTGCTCATCCGCACTGACCGGGTCCGAGCCAGGCCGGGTGGATTCCCCGCCAATGTCAATAATATCGGCCCCCTCATTGACCATATTTAAGGCGTGGCTAGCTGCTAAAAATAGCCCCTGAAATACCCCACCGTCCGAGAAGCTGTCCGGGGTCACATTCAATATTCCCATGATTAAATGGCGTTTTTCATTAGCATTCATGATAATTATCAAAAACGGGTTATCTAACTAACGCTTCAGCATTTTCCGGTACCGAATCCAAAAGGCTACTGCCCCTCCCGCCGTCCCGAAATCAACGCCTCCGGGTTCCGCTCCAAGGTCTCCGCCAAATGCCGCACCGACCGCGCCGCGCTCGCCAGTTCCCGCAATGCCGCGTTCAGTTCCGAATCCGGGCCGCCGAAACTCTCCACCGCCGCCAAACTTCCCCTGGCCTCAACCGCCGTCGTGCCAATCGCCGCCATGGTTTTCTCCGTAATGGCGAGCAGCGGCACCACCCGCTCATTCAGGCTCTTCACCAGGGCGTGGCTGTCCTGCACCGTGTCGTTCAGATTGCCGGTGACGGCATCGACCTTGCCGTCCATGTGCTGGATGAGCTTTTGTAGTTCTTCCAATGTACGATTCAAATTGGCGATGGCGGCGTCGGTCTCAGGTTTCGACAGCAATTGCTCGACCCGCCGTAACGAATTGCGGGTGGACTCCACGGTTTCCTTGAGCGGCAACTCGCGGAATTTCGCCACGGTGTCCTGCACGGTGTTTTCCAGTTCATCCCGCCCGGAGGCGATGGTCGGAATCTCCGGCAAACCCAGAACCGCCGCGCCCACCAACTGCACCGGCTTGTCCGGGTAGAAGTTCACGTCCACGAAAAGCTGTGAAGTCACCAAGCTCTGCATGGACAGCCGCGCCCGCAACCCCCGCTCGATCAACGTCGGCAAATCCAGGGCGCGGGCCGGTTGATGGTCTTCCCCGATGCTCACCACTTTGCGGAAATCCACCTGCATGACCACCGGCGTCAACACCCGGTTATGGGCCGTGTCGTATTGCACCAGGATGTCGGTCACGCGCCCGATGTTCACGCCTTTCAGCTTGACCAGGGCACCCACATTGAGACCATTGACCGAGCCTTGGAAATACGCCACGTACTGTTGCGCCGAGCCGAAGTAACGCCCGCCGCCGAAGGCCAGCACCAGGGCGACCGCCAGGGCCAGGGCGCCTAGCACGAACAGGCCGATCAGCCGGGTATTGGCGGGTTTGCTCATGGGTTCTTGTGTCAGGGGGAAGATGAAAAACTGGTTTCGCCCCGCGCCAGGAAATCCCGCACGGCGGGCTGGTCGGAATCCGCCGCGAGGTGGCGGGGATGGCCCCGGGCGAGGATGCTCTTCGACTCGGTGTCCAGGAAAATCGCGTCGGTGCCTATCCCTAAAATGCTGGCGAGGTCGTGGGTGACGATGACCACCGTGCTGCCCAGGCTGTCGCGGAGGTGCAGGATAAGCTCATCCAGCCGCCGGGCGCTCACCGGGTCCAGCCCGGCGGATGGCTCGTCGAACAGCAGGATTTCCGGGTCCAGCGCCATGGCCCGCGCCAAGGCCGCCCGTTTCTGCATTCCGCCGCTCAATTCCGCCGGGTAGAAGTCCTCGAATCCGGCCAGTCCCACCAAGGCCAGTTTCAGCGAGACCAATTCGGCGATTTCCCGGCGCGTCAGGCAGGTGTGTGCCGACAGGGGCAGGGCGATGTTCTCGGCCAGGGTCATGGCGCTCCATAGGGCGCCGCTTTGGTAGAGGATGCCCATGCGCCGCAACAGCCGGTCGCGCTCGGTTTCCGAGGCTTGCCATAGGTCATGGCCGTCGAACCGGACCTCGCCCACCGTTGGGGCTTGCAGGCCGATGAGGTGGCGGAGCAAGGTGCTTTTGCCGCAACCGCTGCCGCCCATGATGATGAAAATCTCCCCACGCCGCACGGCGAATTCGAGGCCACGCATCACCACGAAATCGCCGTAGGCCATGGTGAGGGCGGAGACTTGCAGGTGGGGCGTGGCGGTCATAATTGTTGGGACCGGAACCGCTCAGGCATCGGTCAGCAACAGGTTGGTGAAAGGCTCCCGGTTTTTCCAGCGGTATACGCCGAAGTCACGCCGGTCGGTGGAAAGAATGCGCCCATGTCCTAAATGTTCGGCCAGGATCACCAATGAAGCGTCGGCGAAGTCCATAGGTAGTGTGTGATAACGGCGCATGAGTTCGGCGGCGCGGGGGAAGTGGGAGTTGTCCATTTTGAAAATACGCACCAAGCCCCGCCCCTGAGCCTCCAGAAACGCCACGGGTTGTTCGCTTCCACAACGGACTTGAAGCAGATAGCAGGCTTCGGTAATCACCGGCAGGGTCGTGATGAGGGGTTCGGTAAGATTTCCTATGCATTGACGAGCAAGTTTGTGGTGGACATCGCGCCGATCAAACAAAGCCACCCATAATCCGGTGTCCGCGATAATCACTGGGATTGGCCCCAGAGGTGCTTTTTATAGTTTTCCGACAAATGGCCGTCGCCTTCCATGCAGCCTAATAGGCCATGTTCTTCCAGCAATCGCAGTATCTTCTGTCCCTCGGTTTCCGCTGGCGGTTCCTTATCTATGGCTTTCGCTATCATCTCCGAAACGAGGTCCGGCAACGGCTTGCCCGATTCTCGCTGAATTTCCAGCAAGCGCTCGGCGTGAATGTCATCCAATTCAGTTTCAATATGCATAGCTAGTTCTCCGCTTAAAACAAATCCCCACCCAATCTACCCTTACCGCTGATAAAGATTCAACGTCGTCACCATCAGCGTCAGCACCGCGTCCGACACCACGATGAACACAATCCCCGTCACCACTGCCGACGTGGTGGCAAGGCCCACCGCCGAGGAATTGCGCCCGCATTGCAGCCCACGCATACAGCCCGCAGCGGCGACCAACAGGCCGAACACGGCGCTTTTGCCCACGCCCACCTCGATGTCCACCAGTCGCAGCCGGTTCTCGATCTGGATGAAATACTCGGCAAACGAAATATCGAACAGGCCCGACGCCACCAGCGCCCCGCCGAACATGCCCAACACGTCGGCATAAATGCACAGGAACGGCGTCGCCACGAATAGCGCCAGCAAGCGCGGCAGCACCAGGAATTCCATGGGCGGGAAGCCCGAGGTTTTCAGGGCGTCGATCTCGTCGTTGACCCGCATCGAACCCAATTCCGCCGCGTAGGCCGCGCCCGTCCGGCCCGCCATGAGAATCGCCGTCATCATCGCGCCCATTTCGCGGGCCATGCCGAGGCCCACCAAGTCGGCGATGAAGATTTGCGCCCCGAACAGCTTGAGCTGCACCGCCCCGACGAAGGCGAGGATCATCCCGACCAGGACGCTGATGAGGCTGATGATGGGCAGCGCGTGCGGGCCGCATTCCTGCAACAGCCACCAAAAATCCCCGCCCCGGAACCGCGCCCGGCCCAGCAGCAACCGCCCGAACGCCAGCGTCGCCGCGCCAGTGAAGTCCGCCAGTTGCCGGGCGTCCTCCACACCGTTGAGGACGTAGCGGCCTAGCTCGGCGATGAAACCTTCCGGCGGGCTGGGGCGGGCGGCGTCTTGCCGTTCGGGGACGGCCTGGGCCAGTTCCAGCATTCCCCGCACGCCTTCGGGCAGGCCGCCGCGGTCGGCGGCGATGCCCCGGCCCTCGCAGGCGTTCAGCAGCTTGAGGAGGAAGGTGAGCAGGAGGCTGTCCCAGTCGGTCAGGCCGGTGCAGTCGAATCGGAGGGTTTGGATTTCAGGGGACTCGAAAAGCGTTTGATAGACCGGGGCGGGGTCGGGCAGCGTAGCGCCGACGGTCCAGGCACCAAATAGGCGAAGTTCCAGGCAGGTGGGGGCGGGGCGGGAGAGTTCTAGCATTGTTGCTCGCCCCCACGAGCCGGACGGGAAATATCTTGGTATTGAGCGTTTTCAATTCCCGTATACGGTTCAAACCCCCCAACCCCCCTTGTCAGGGGGGCTTTTCTCCCTTCCCTGATAAGGGGAGGGCTGGGGAGGGGGTTGCACACGGCGCGAGAACGCTCTAGCGCCATGGCCGCGCCTTGAACCGCAACGCCTCGTCCGCCGTCACCGGCGGGCTGTACAGATACCCCTGAATCTCATCGCAGCGCAGCAGCTTCAAGAACTTCAACTGCTCCGGCGTCTCCACCCCCTCCGCCGCGACTTTCAGATTCAAGGTGTGGGCCAGGGAAATGATGCTGCTGACGATGGACAGGCTGTCGGCGCTCTCGGTCATGTCGACGATGAACGAGCGGTCGATCTTCAGGCGGGTCAGCGGCAGGCGGGTGAGGTAGCTGAGGGAGGAATAGCCGGTGCCGAAGTCGTCCACGGTGATTTCCACGCCCATTTCCCGGATGGCGTGCAGCTTGCGGACGTTGTCCGCCACGTCGTGCATGATCGCGCTCTCGGTGATCTCCAATTCCAGATAGCCGCGCCGGTCGTCGCAGGCTTTGATGGCCGCTTCCATGTCGGCGACGAAGCTGCGCTGGCTCAGTTGCAAGGGCGAAATATTGACCGCGATGCAGGGCGGCGCGGGGTCTTGTTCCATCCAGCGCATATATTGGTCGCCCGCTTCCTCGATCATCCAGCGGCCCACGTCGAGGATCAGGCCGGTTTCTTCCAGGATGGGAATGATCTTGCCCGGCAGGACTAGGCCGTTGTCCGGGTCGCGCCAGCGCAGCAGGGCTTCGACGCCCGATAGGCGGTTATGCCAAAGGTCGAGCTTGGGCTGGTAATAGGCGATGAATTCCCGTTGCGCCGAGGCGCGGCGCAGCTTGTTTTCCACCCGCAGGAACTCGCCCGCGCCCTGGTTCATTTCTTCGGCGAAAAACAACAGCGGCTCACGGGCGTTCTGGGCGCCACGGTGGGCCAGTTCCGCGTTGTTCAGCAGGGTGGCGGCGTCGGTGCCGTCGGCGGGAAAGCAGGCGACGCCGACTTTCAGGCCGACCCGCAATTCCTGCCCGTCGTAGAGGATGGGCCGGGTCAGCGCGGGCAGCAGCGTGTCGTGGACGAAGCAGGCGATTTCACTCTCGGTGCCGGTGTCCGCCAGCACCAGGGCGAAGTCGTCGCCGCTGGTGCGGGCGAGGTTGGCCTTGGGCACCAGTTCGGCGAGGCGGGTGGCCAGTTCCCGCAAGAGTTGGTCGCCCGCTTGATAGGTCAGCGTGTCGTTGATGTGCTTGAAGCGGTCCACGTCGAACACCAGCACCGCGAAGGGCGCCCGGCTGTCGCGGCGGATCAGTTGCGACAGGCGGTCCAGGCACAGGGCGCGGCTGGCGAGTCCGGTGAGGAGATCGTACAGCGCCAGGGTATTGAGCCGGTCTTTCCGGTGCGCGGGGGATTCGATGGCGGTAATGAGTCCGTCGATGCGGGTGGTGTGTCCGGCGGCGTCGCGGAAGGGGTGGGCGCGGTCGCGGACCCAGCGGATTTGCCCGTCGGCGCGGACGATGCGGTATTCGAGGTCGAAGCGGGTGCCGTGGCTGGCGGCGGCAAGGGCGGATGACACTTTATCGCGGTCATCGGGGTGGATGACCTGTTGCCAGAGAACCGGGTTTTCGAGGAAGGCGGCAGGGGGATGGCCGTACAAGCGCTCCGCTGCCGCGCTGATGAAGAGTAAGCGGCTACCTTCGGGGGAGAGGGACCACAGTACGTCATCCAGGGAATCCAGGAGGCTTTGTGGGAGGTTGCTTTCCCGTGAAGTGCGCCAGTGATTTGGGACGGTTGTGGTGGTCATAGATGCGGCTAGCAAGGATTAGTGATGTAGGATGTGCCGACGAAGGAGGCGCCCAATCGCGATGCGATGCGCTTCGTTCCTCAGCGCATCCTACCGGGGGTTTGTGTTCATGTTTCTGGTCGTTTCAGCCGATACAGCGCCGAAATATCCTCATCCCCAAACCCCTCAGCCATCAGCCGCTCGTAATGTTCCAAGGTCATTTCGGCCACCGTCAAAGGCATACCCAATTCCTCCGCCATCGCCCGGCAAATCTTCAAATCCTTATGATGCAAAGCCAGTTTGAAACCCGGCGCGAAGGTGCCTTGAGTCATAGTCGGGCCGCGTTTTTCCAGGAACCAATTACCCGCCGCGCCGCCCGATACTACGTCGATGACCTTCGCCATGTCGAGGCCCAACCGGGCACCGAAGGCCAGCGCCTCGGTCACGGCCTCGTTGATCCCGGCGCACATGACTTGGTTCACCGCCTTGGCCGACTGGCCCATGCCGACCTCGCCCATGTGGACCACCCGCCGCCCCATGGCATCCAGCACGGGCCGGACCTTGTCCAGCGTTTCCGCCGCGCCGCCGACCATGATCGCCAGCGTGCCGTTCTTCGCGCCTTCCACGCCGCCGGTGACGGGCGCATCCAGGAAGTCCGCGCTTGTCTCTCTGACCAAGCGGGCGGCTTCCCGTGCGGTTTCGCGGCTGACCGTGGACAAATCGACCACCACGCTGCCCGGCTTCAATCCCGGCAGAATGCGGCGCACGACTTCCAGCACATCCGCGTCGGCGGACACGCAGACCAGCACCACGTCGGCCCGCTCGGCGACGTGGGCGGGGGAAGAGGAACAGGCCACGCCGAGTTCCGCCGCCAGGGTTTGCGCGGTGGCTTCGGTGCGGTTCCACACCGCCGCCAATAAGCCTTGTTTCGCGACATTCCGCGCCATGTGGGTGCCCATCGCGCCGAGTCCGATCATGCCTGTTTTCATGGTGGGGTTGCTCCGGGGATTTGGGAGATTTTCGGGAGGATTCCCGTTCCCACGGGGCGCGGGAACGGGATGGGGCGGGAGTCGTTACTGCGGGTTTTGAGCGCAGGTCGCGGAGGCGGCGTTACCCATCATCACGATGTCGATGGGGATTTCATTCTTACCGAGAAAATGCACGGCTTCGGCCTTGCTCAGGCGCTTTGAAATGGCTTTCGCCATGCACTCGCACACGGCCCCGGCCACTTGGTCATTTTTAACCGGGCTATCCGGGTTGTCTTGCTGGCCTTTGACGCACATCTCGGTGTATTTCTTCTCAAACTTTTGATGTTCGGTTTCGGTGACGCTTGAGCTAGATGCGGCGGGGGCTGAGGCGGCGGGCTTGGATTCGGCGGCTTTTGGGGCGGGGGTTTCGTTGCCGCCGCAGCCGGTGGCGAGTAGGCCGATCATGCTTACGGCCAGCCAGAAGGCGGGTTTGGAGAGTTGGATGGATGGGACTTTCATTGGGCTTAATTGCTCCTGTGTGGTTGTGGTTAAGAAAGCGTTAGTAATATCTGCTCGTTCCCACGGTGCCTGTGGGGACAAGACATTAGTCTCGAAATTCATCAGTGGCGTCTATATCCGTGGGTGGATGTTCCCAAACCTTGTGATAGACCTCGCTCAACACGAGCGCCGCGTCGATGGCCTCCAGCCGCACCGCCGCAGCCATTCCTTCCGAGACGGTGAGCAGCCAGCCCTCCGACTGCCGGGCAAATCGCTCGATACGCGGTTGGTCTTGGCTGACCAGGATGTATTCCAGCAAAGAAGGAATGCGCTGGTATTCGGCGAATTTCCGCCCTCGGTCGGTGGCTTCGGTGGAGGGTGAGAGGATTTCAATAATGAGGGTGGGATTCAGCAGGGTATCGGCATGCTGGTCTTCAAATTCAGGCTTGCCGCAAACAACAGCGATGTCGGGGTAGCGATAGCTGCGAGCTTTGGCGGCTTTGACTCGCATGTCCGAAATAAAGGCTTCGCAGGGCCGGTCCCTCAATAGGTTGCGGAGTTCGCCCGCGATGTTGAACGCAATGAGACCGTGTTCTCGGCTTGCTCCGGTCATAGCGTAAATGTGCCCGTCGACGTACTCGCTTTTGTATTCAGCGGCGCGTTCAAGGGCGAGGTATTCGGCGGGGGAGTAAACATATTCGGCTAGGACAGCGTTCATAGATATTCTCCTCGTGGGTGGGGTTTGGAAATTTAGACCTAATTCCTACAGCACATTAGATACCCTTACATCTCATTCCCACGGCGCTTGCGAGAGTACACCATAAAACTGATTCACTCAGTTTGTTTCGCCTTGGGTTTAACCCTTATTTTCGGTGCCGATGCATCGAATAAATGATGCTGCACCGAGCTATCGTAATCGGATGGATTGAATAAGAATGCCGGGCGCTTAACAGCGAGGTAAACCAGAAAAAATCCCGCGACGAAAACGTAGGCTATCAGCCCGAAAGACATGGAGGCTATCAAAAGATAGCGGGTCCAGTGGTCGATGCCGGTGGTTGCTAAAAGTGAGGCGGATAGGGCTGTTTCTATCCAGATCAAATAAAGCCCTACTTCTTTGATAATGTGCCTTTCTAACATGGTCAGTTTAACCCGATATGCGGCTTCAAAGTCCAAGCCAGAGCTTCAATGAGGCATTTAATCTGGCAGAGTCGGACAAAGATATGCGACCGACCTGCTTTATTACTAAGTTTTCTTCCATAGTGAAAATGCCCCGCTTCACTGCCGATTTTACGTTTAATCCAGCGGACTGCCAGTCATTCAACACGAATTCTCCGGGCATTAGCGATGCTGTTTGACTTGTCAGAGGAACGAGAAAAACATCGCTAGATGGATGCTTGGCACCGATGATAACAGCGGGCCGAATTTTGAAGCCGGATAAATCGGTGAACGGATAGCGGACGAGGATAATATTACCGGGTGAGTAATTGCTCATATATGTCGTCCGCCGGGTTATTCCATATTTTATCTAAAGCGCTTTGGCTGACGCCTAGCCAGAAATCTTTATCATCTGGGACGTTGAAAGTCACTAAGACTTCGGTGCCTTCCGGTATTTCGACGGGGTTTAAAAGCTCTACGCGGCCTTGTTTGATGATGGCTCTGGCGGTGTTTAACATGGCTGGCTCCTATAAATTAATTTCGCTCGTTCCCGCGTTTCCCGTGAGAACGAACAATCTTATTGACGAATACATCCCAAGTTCTGGCAAACTTCTCGATGTATCCGCAAAAATGAGTTGGGCTTAAGGCGACCGAGTAATGCCACAGCGTTGTTTTTGTTAAGGAAAAATAAGCGGGTCGAGCGCACCCAGCTTTGGCTGGGTAATTTGCCTGCCGAAAAGTCTGCGGCAAGAATGGCCATATTGTCGTTATGACCTGATTGCGAAGTTATTGCCACGGCCAAAAAGTCACCGAAGAAATCGATTTCGGTTAATACGAGTACCGGGCGGCGTTTCCATTGGCTAAGGTCGGAAAATGGGAATGGAATCAGAACCACATCACAGCGTTTCGGCGTCATTCCAAACCTCGTCGGCCTCATTATCCCAGATGTGGCGCATTACCACTTCCTGCGCGTTCTGTAGATCGAGCATTTCTGCCCGGTCATTGGCTTTGGTTTGTAGGTATTCAATGAAATGCAGCGCTTCCAGGGCTAGGTGTTCTGGAAGGGGTTTGGCGGCGGAGTAGATTTGTTCGGCGATGGTCATGGTAAAACCCCAATAGGAATTAAGCGCGGATTTCGACAAATTCGCCCCGCGAGTGCGGCATGGGAATAGCGCGTCCGCCTTCTCGAATATCCTCAAGATGAAATTCAACGGCTTCTCGAATAAGTTCCATCACTTCTTCCCGAGATTCTCCTACGGCAATACAACCGGGAAGATCGGGCACGTAAGCGCCAAAACTGGTTGGGCCTTCTTCGATAACTACTAGAGTTGTATCCGATGCTAAGCCACTGATGATGAAGAGATTTTATGGTTCCATAGCCCCGCAGAGAGTGAAAAAAAGTAATCCACGAAGTCATCCAGGTGGTTCCTTATCCGGTGCGTCAGGCAGTGAAAGCCTTTC
>NZ_JBTEKS010000126.1:0-10664 GCF_054333355.1 Methylomagnum sp.
GACCGAATGGCGCCACATCGCGGGCTGAAGCCCGCTCCCACAACAACATTACAAGGTGACAAGCATGAGCGTGGAATGGCAGGCATTTCTCAACCGCTTCCCAGGGGATTCCAACCCATCGGCGGATCAGGGCGTGTGCGCCCTGCCCGGCTATGGGCTGATAAAGATATCCGGCGAAGACGCGGAAACTTTTCTCCAGGGGCAAACCACCTGCGATGTCAAAGCCTTGGCGTCCGGCCACAGCAGACAGGGCGCGTTCTGCACGCCGAAGGGCCGGGTCATCGCGAATTTCCGCCTGCTCCGGTCGGAACAGGGCTTTTACCTGCTGCTTGCCGCCAACATGGCCGCGACGGTGCGGAAGCGCCTGCACATGTACGTGCTGCGTTCCAAGGTGGTGGTGGAAGACCTCAGCCCGGACTGGGGCATACTCGGCGTGATCGGCGCAGGGTTTGAGCCGGAACTGGCGGCGCTGGGCGTGACCCTACCGGACGAGCCGGAGGCTTGGATAACGGGACCGGACCACTTCGCCCTGCGGCTGAATGACGGACGCGGACTCATCGCCGCCACCGCCGACACGGCCACCCGGCTAGGTTTAGGTTTGGTGGAAAAGCTCGCCCCGTTGAGCCCGACCCTCTGGCGGCTGCGGAACATCGAGGCGGGCTTGCCGGAAATCAGCGCCGCCATCACCGAGGAATTCCTGCCGCAAATGCTGAACCTCGACCTGCTCGGCGGCATCGGCTTCAAGAAGGGCTGCTACACCGGCCAGGAAATCGTCGCCCGCACCCATTATCTCGGCCAACTCAAGCGGCGGATGTTCCGGCTGCGTTGCCAGGGCGAGGCTGAACTCGCGCCCGGCGCTTTGATCTACGATATTTCCACTCAGGCCGAGCCGAAGAATGTGGGCCAAGTGGTGATGGCGGTGCCCGAAGCGTCGGCCATTCAGCAGATTCTCGCCGTTATCGGCCTGGAATATGCCCAGAGCGAAAACCTCCGGCTGCTCAGGCCGGACGGCCCGGTGGTGGAATGGCTGCCCCTGCCCTACTCGCTGGAATTGCCGCAATCCTGAACCCCCGCCGCCGTTAAAAATGAAGCCGTTCATGCTTGGATACCCCAACATGAACGGCTCCATTTCAAGCCTTCAACAAAAAACCCCGGTTTTGAGGCCGGGGTTTTTTGTAAGGAACGGAACGATTTTAGGTTCAGCTGATGACCATCCGCACCACGGCCAACACCGCGAAGATGAACAGCACCGTGAAGACAATGCCGGCGATGATATAAACCGTCGCCGAGCCACCCGCGAAATCCCGCTCCCGGTTCGCCGTGCTTTGCACCCCGAATGCCGCCGCCAGCACGCTGCCAACGACTTGCAGGAGGGTGGGCTGAACGGGTTTGCTGCCCTGCTGATCCGACATCACTCGGCGCCCTTCTTCTTGGTGCTGACCTGGAAGAGCTTGTAGCCGATAGCCAGCCCCACCACCAAAATGACCGTGAACAGGGCGCGCCAACTGGCGCTGCCGGTGTAGATCATTTCTTCGTCCACGTTGCCCCACAGGTTATTGCCGCCACCCGCCTGGGTGTCTTCGCCGCCGCCCATGGTGAGCAGGTAATTCCAAACAAAGTTGAGCGGGATGATGCAGGCGACGCTGATGCCGATGGACATAATCAGCTTGTCGATGGCGTGATTGATATCCGGGTCTTTGGTGAGGTTTTCGCTGATCTGCAAGTTGTCAAAATAGAGTTTGACGACGGTATAGCCCGGCAGAATCAATACCACGACCAGACCAAACAGGTCTTTCAGAAGCAATCCGCCGCTCGACGAGATCACGCTGAACGCGATAATCAAAATCATGCTGAAGATGCCGACACCGGCCCACATCAGCATGTCCGCTTTTCCGAAATGGAACAGTTCTTTTATCGTTTTTATCATTGTGGCTAGCCTCACTGTTTCTTGAAAAAATAAAACCCTTCGATTCCGCCTTTCAGGATGAGTTCATTCCCTTCCTTCTTATAAACGGAATAATCGATGGTTTTTCCAGGCCGACCCGGATCATCGGCGATGATCTTGCCGTCGATGATTTTAAAGGTCCATTCGTGCCGGTCTTGATTTTTAAAATGGCGGTTGTAACCGCTGGTAACGATCACGCCGTCGGGACGGAATTCCCAGATGCGGTTCTCCTCGATGCGCGGCTTGTTCAGGCCGGCCGCCACCGATTCCAGGTTCCAGGTTCCCGCGATCTCGCCGATGTCCTTGAGGGGTTCCGCCCAAGCGGCGACGCTCATTAGCCCCAGGAAACCGGCCGCAAACATTGCTCGAACGCTCATTGTTATTCTCCTCGTATGTTGTCATGGCGGACGCCGCTTTCCGGTCGAACCCGGGGGCGGCGCGTGAAGGCGCGGGCATAAAGCCTTGTCGTTCCAGGAAAGTGGGCCGATTTTATACTTTTTTCGTTTCCGCAGAGCAATAAAGTTGCCGGACGGCCCGCCCGCCCGGTGTGCGAGAATGCGGGCGGCGCACGGAGCGCCCAGACCTCCTTCCATTCCAGATCGTGCCACGGCACCCGAACACCATGACCACACCGCCCACCCCGGAAAAGAAGCTTTTCGTCCTCGACACCAATGTGTTGATGCACGACCCGGCCTGCCTGTTCCGCTTTCAGGAGCATGACCTTTATATACCGATGATCGTGCTGGAGGAGTTGGACCACTCCAAGAAAGGCCTGTCCGAAGTCTCCCGCAACGCCCGCCAGGCCAGCCGCTTCCTGGATGAGCTGATCCACCACGCCGACCTCGCCACCATCCGCGAGGGGCTGGCCCTGAACCGGCTGGACTATGCCGCCCGCATCGACGAGCAATGCGCGGGCCGCTTGTTCTTCCAGGTGCGCCGCATGGATTCAGTCCTGCCGGAGAGCCTGCCCGGCGATTTGCCCGACAACTCCATCCTCGCCACCACCTTGACCCTGTCCCGCGAATTCACCGACATGCAGGTGGTCCTGGTTTCCAAGGACATCAACATGCGCATCAAGGCGTCGGTGCTGGGCATCGTCGCCGAGGACTATTCCAGCGACCAAGTGCTGGACGACATCAACCTGTTATATAGCGGCGCCCAGGAACTCCCGGTGGATTTCTGGGAAACCCACGGCGGCACGATGGAATCCTGGAAGGATCAGGCGGGCCGGACCTTCTACCGAGTCGCGGGGCCGCTGGTGAAGGACTGGCACACCAATCAATTCCTGTACATGCCCGACGACTCCGGCTTCGAGGCCATCGTCCGCGGCCGCGAGAACGGCAAGGCGGTGATCGAGCTGGCCCGCGACTTCCGCGCGCCGCAGCACGCCGTGTGGGGCGTCCGGGCGCGCAACCGGGAGCAGAATTTCGCCCTCAACGTGCTGCTGGACCCGGAAATCGACTTCGTGACCCTGCTCGGCACCGCCGGCACCGGCAAGACCTTGCTCACCTTGGCCGCCGGGTTGGCGCTGTCCATGGAAACCAAGCTCTATCGGGAAATCATCATGACCCGCGAAACCATCCCCTTGGGCGAGGACATCGGCTTCCTGCCCGGCACCGAAGAGGAAAAGATGGCCCCGTGGATGGGCGCCCTGCTGGACAACCTGGAATTGCTCGGCGGCCACGACGCGGGCGGCGGTAGCGGCTGGGAACGCCAAGCCACCAACCAAGTGCTGCTCAACCGGATCAAGATGCGCTCGCTCAACTTCATGCGGGGCCGCACCTTCCTGAGCCGCTACATCATCCTCGATGAGGCCCAGAACCTGACCTCCAAGCAGATGAAGACCCTCATCACCCGCGCCGGTCCCGGCAGCAAGATCGTCTGCCTGGGCAACATCGCCCAGATCGACACGCCCTACCTCACCGCCACCACCTCCGGGCTGACCTACGTGGTGGACCGCTTCAAGCACTGGCCCCACGCGGCCCACATCACCCTGCGGCGGGGCGAGCGCTCGCGGCTGGCGGATTTCGCGACGGAGAGTTTGTAGCCCCGTCGAATCCTTGGATAGGCCGACTCGGTTTTGAAAACCGAATCGGCCTTTACGAAATAGCTTGAGACGATGGGTTCCGCAAAGCCCCACCCATCCTATAAGGGTTGGGTCTGCCCAAGATGAGCGCTGCATTCGCTGAATACCCCATGCAATATGCCCAAGATCAATTCAATCTGGGTCTCGGCATAGGTTGGGCTGGCGTGGATTTGATGCCCTGGATCGAGCTTGTAGAACCGCCAAGTGGTGGCGTTCGTCACCACGCCATAAAGATCGAAAGCGGGATAAGCGCGGTTGATGTCCTGGCAAGCCCGCAATTCCGCGAGGCATTGGGCCAAGCCTTGCTCGAAATCGTCTTTCTTGGCTTCCACCACACACAGCAGCGGCGCTTGGTAAACGGCCCCCTGTCCCGCCACCAAATAGTCCGCGCTGCCGGTCAGCTCATCGGTTTGGAGCGCCGCTTCCTTCCAAATTTTCAGCGCCGGGAACGGATCAACGGCTTCCAGCAAAACGGCGTCGATCAACAGCGACTTGGCCGATTCGGATAGGGCCAAGTCAAAATGGGCCTTGAGCTTCTCGACCGTATGCCGGTAATGGGCCGAAGGTGGTCTCGGCTCCGCCGGGGGCAGCCATTCCATAATTGCGTCGAGCCGTGCAAAGCCAAGGCTTCGCGTAGGGTGAAACCGGAGAATTTGCGTTTACGCTTGGTGCTAGTTGCTGTCATAGGCTCAAATATCAAGAATCATGGATGGGTTGAGGAGCGTAGCGAAACCCATCATTGGCTGAGGTGGGGCGATGGGTTCCGCTAAAGCTCCACCCATCGTATGAGAACTACAAAAATCGCCTTTCAATCCCGCACCCAATCCTCCACCAACCGGCTCGGAATATGCGCCGACTCGCTGGACGGCGGGTGGGGCCGCTTCGCCACGATGGCCCAGCACACCCGCAGCGTGTCCGCCGCCAAAATCCACGACACCGCCAGGAACAGCGCCGTCAGCCCCGCGTCCAGATAATCGTTGAAGATCAACTGCGGCGCCTGCGCGGCCTGCGTTCCCGCCAACTTGCCCGCCGCCAGTTTGTCGGACAAATCCCGCGCATGGGCGAAAAACCCAATCCGCAATTCCGGGCTGAACAGCTTTTCCCAAGCCGCCGTGCTGGTGACGATCAACAGCCAAGTCAGCGGCACGCCCGTCACCCAGGCATAACGGAGCTTGCCGCTCTTGACGATGATGGTGGTCGCGACGCACAGGGCGATGCCCGCCAACATTTGGTTGGCGATGCCGAACAGCGGCCACAGGCTGTTGATGCCGCCCAGCGGGTCGATGACGCCGATATAAAGCAGATAGCCCCAGCCCGCCACCACCAGCCCGGAGGTCAGAATCACGCCGGGATACCAGGACGTGCGCCCCAGCGCCGGAATCCAGTTGCCCAACACATCCTGCAACATGAAACGGGCCACGCGGGTGCCCGCGTCCAGGGTGGTGAGGATGAACAGCGCCTCGAACATGATGGCGAAGTGATACCACAGCGCCAACATGCTCCGCCCGAAGGCGCTGGCGAACAGCGAGGCCATGCCCACCGCCAACGAAGGCGCACCGCCGGTGCGAGCGAACAGCGTGGTTTCGCCCATGTCGCGGGCCAGGGTCTGCATCTGCTCCACGGTCACGGGGAACCCCCAGGATGAAATCTTCGCCACCGCGTCCGCCGCTTCCTTGCCGACGATCCCTGCTGGGCTGTTGATGGCGAAGAACACGCCGGGGTCCAGCACCGACGCCGCCACCATCGCCATGATCGCCACGAAGGATTCCATCATCATCGCGCCGTAGCCGATGAACCGGGCGTCGGCCTCGTTCGCCAGCAGCTTGGGCGTGGTGCCGGACGAAATCAGCGAATGGAAACCGGAAATCGCCCCGCAGGCAATGGTGATGAACACGAAGGGGAACAGCTTGCCGCCGAAGATCGGGCCGGTGCCATCCACGAAGGGGGTCAGCGCGGGCATCTTGATTTCCGGGTGCAGGACAATGATGGCGACGGCCAATGCCGCGATGGTGCCCAGCTTCATGAAGGTGGAGAGGTAGTCACGCGGGGCCAGCAGCAGCCACACCGGCAGCACCGCCGCCGCGAAGCCGTAGCCGATGACCATGAAGGCCAGCGGTTGGCCGTCGAAATCGAACCAGCCCCGCACGCCTTCCATCCCATCCACCACGCCGCCGCCCCACACCGACAACAGCAGCAGCGACACGCCCAGCACGGTGGACTCGATCACCCGACCGGGCCGCAGCTTGGTCATGTAGACGCCCACCAGCATGGCGATGGGGATGGTCGCGCCCACGGTGGAGGTGGCCCACGGGCTGTGCTTCATGGCGTTGACCACCACCAGGCCCAGCACCGCGATGAGGATAATCATGATGCACATCACCCCCAGCATGGCCGCGTTGCCGCCTAGGGGTCCGAGTTCGTCCCGCGCCATCTGGCCGAGGGAGCGGCCATCGCGGCGGATGGAGCAGAACAGGATGACGAAATCCTGCACGCAGCCACCCAAGACCGCGCCGATCAAAATCCACAGCGTGCCGGGCAGATAGCCGAACTGCGCGGCGAGGGTCGGCCCGATCAAGGGGCCGGGTCCGGCGATGGCGGCGAAGTGGTGGCCGAACACCACCCATTTGTTGGTCGGCACGAAGTCGCGCCCGTCATTGAAGCGCTCCGCCGGGGTGGCCCGCGAGCCATCCAGCACCAGCACCTTGGTCGCCACGAAAGCGCTGTAGAAGCGGTAGCCCAGGGCGTACACGCACACCGCCGCCGTCACGAACCAAATGCTGTTGACGCTCTCGCCCCGGTTGAGGGCGATGCCACCCACCGCCGCCGCGCCGATGATGGCCACCCCCAGCCAAAGCGCGAAGCCGCGCCATTCAAACCCCTTATCATCGCTATTTCTAGGTATCGCCATTGTTTATCTTCCGAGAATTGCCCGTGAAACTTTGGCGCAAAGGATAAGCGGAATTGGCGGAACAGCGCCAATTCTCGAAGGCGGGTCGGGCCTTGGGATTTGACTGAAATTTCAAATCGTTCGTACGCTCTGCGTCACTGCCATTAAGTTAAGAGTGCGCGGGCTTTGATTTCGCTGGCTGAGCGGAGTCGAAGCCAGCGAAATCAAAGCCCCTCGGCAGGTTCGCTTCGACTCCGCTCAGCGAACGGCAGCCTGACTTAATGGCAGTGACGCTCTGCGTGGGAATGCCTCCACGGACGCTCCGGCGTCCCGTGTGGCTTTCGCGACGCGGGAGCGTCGCCGGATGCATTCCCACGGGGACCGTGGGAACGATGAAGTTCGGACTCCAAACAGCCATGCAAGGTGGGCACGCACCCATTCCCACCGACTCTTGGCGCAACGGGTGCTTTGGTGGGCTGAAGATTCTTGCCAATCAGGAAAAAGGATTTCTTCCTTCTCCCGGTCAATCCGTGAACCCTCTTATGTCGCTATTGCCACGGGCCGTGGCAACATGGATCAGGGCTTCACGCGCCCGCCAGGGCGGGAAGTCGATCAGGCAATTTGGCAAGGAATATTTATGCAACCGATCCAGCGAAGGAGCGATCCGGGGAAAAAGGCGTTGTGGCTGACTGTCGGCGTGCTGTCGGCCCTCGTGGCGGTACTGATGCTCGCCTTGCTTGAAAAGGAAGAATCGTCCGTGCCGCCGGAAGCCCGGCGGGAGTGGTCCACGCCCTCTACCGCACTCCCACCGGAACGGCAGGCACCATCCGTCGACACCACGCCCATCGTGGTGGCCGGACAAGGCGGCGAAGGATGCGAGGCGGAGGAGCCGGTCTTTGATGTGACGGTCATGGCGGTCGGGGAACGCACCACGCCGGACGCCTCGGAACAGCCGGTGTACCTGCAAAATCAGGAGAGCGTGGTCCGCAAGTATTATCTCGACAATGACAGCGTGCCCGCCGCCGAAAAGCCGCGCCTAGCGGACATGTTCGTCGTGGGTCGGCGCCTTAAAGTCCGCTATGTCGTTTGCGGCAGCGGCGGATTCCGCTACCTCACCTTCGTCCAACCTACGGCGACCGGCTGAGGACTCGCCCATAGCCCCTCCCGCTCAGCAAACCCAGTTGGCCACCAGCATCACCAGCAGAAACAAGACGGCACCGAAGGCCGCCACCGCCAAAGACATGGCCCTGCGCTGTTCCTCCTCGTCATCGTCCGCCAGCGCGAATCGCTCATCCGCTTGCTCCGGGCGAATTCCACCCTCATAAGTTCTGTCAATCATTGCGATAATCCTTCCGTAAATCGGCCATCCGGCGAAAGTTGCAGACATCCTTCTTTCGACGCGCCGGAAGCCGGGCCGTTCCTCAATCCGTTGTAAGCGCTATTCCCTATGCAGACCGAAGAATTCCGAGCCAGCCTCCTGGACTGGTTCGGCCGCCATGGCCGCAAGCACCTGCCCTGGCAGACAGACCGCGACCCCTACCGGGTATGGGTCTCCGAGATCATGCTCCAACAGACCCAGGTGGCGACGGTCATCTCCTATTTCGAGCGCTTCCTGGCCCGCTTCCCCGATGTCGCCGCCTTGGCCCAAGCACCGCTGGACGATGTCATCGCCTTGTGGGCGGGGCTGGGCTATTACGCCCGCGCCCGCCATCTGCACCGCGCCGCCCAAACCGTCATGGCGCGGCATGGCGGCGAATTCCCAGCGGACCTGGACGCCTTGCGGGCATTGCCCGGCGTGGGCCGGTCCACGGCGGGGGCGATTCTGAGCCTGGGCCTGGGCCAGCGGGCACCGATCCTGGACGGCAACGTGAAGCGGGTTCTATGCCGTTACGGTGGGTTGGAAGGCTGGCCGGGCGAAACCCGGGTGGAGCGGGAACTGTGGCGGTTGAGCGAGACTTACACGCCGGTCGAGCGGGTGGCCGATTACAACCAAGCCATGATGGACCTGGGGGCGATGGTCTGCGTGAAAAGCCGGCCCTTGTGCGCGGCCTGTCCCGTGCGGGCGGGCTGTGTGGCGCGGCGGTTTGGTTTGACCGACCAATTGCCAACCCCGAAGCCCCGGCAAGCCTTGCCGGTGAAAAGCTGCCTGATGCTGGTGCTGGAGAACGGGCAAGGTGAAATCTATTTGGAGAGACGCCCGCCGACGGGAATCTGGGGCGGGCTGTGGAGCCTGCCGGAATTCGAGAGCGAGGCGGGGCTTCTGGATTGGTGTTATCGGCGCGGCTTCGACCCGGCCCGGATTGAGCCTCTGCCGACGCGACGGCATACCTTTTCCCATTACCATCTGGACTTCACGCCGATGTGGCTGCGGGCCGATTCGTCGGCGTGGGCGGTCGGGGAGGATGGCGGGCAGGGTTGGTTTTTGTTGGATGAGGCGGGCGGATTGCCGACGCCGGTAAAGCGGTTGTTGGCGGATTTGAGCGGCGGGAGAGCTGCGGGAATGCCGTTGCTTGTTTAGGTCGTGGGCAGGAAGAAGGCGTGCGAAAACCCACTCAACAAAACTCATCTTGATATTCAACGCCTTGCATATCAAGGCTTTCAGGGCTTTTTGTGGTTTTTGGGTACACCCTTGGGTACACCCCCCCGGAAAATCACGGCTTGCCGGTGCCTCGGTGCGGATCGACCGCCAGCCCGTCAGGTTCAAACCCATGGCCGCCCCCCCGGTGCTGATGGACAGCCAGCGCCGCGAGGTGGGCCGGATGGTGGCAAGAACACTTACAAGCTTCGGGGGGCTGTAAATTGCCCACTCGGGTTTCCTTATGGATGTTTTGAAAAAACTGGATTTTTTGACGCGAACCGCTGAAAGCCAGACGCGGCGCGGGGTCGAACGTCGATGTAAAAACTTTTTTCGTCTTTAGACAGAAAGTGGGGGGTATATCTGTAGTTGTGGGCAGTGTGGGCAAGAAACGCTGAAAGCCGCGCCGCATAAGGCTTAAAGCCTGCCCACTGGCAAAAAATCAGTGGGCAGAATTGCCCACTTCTCTTTCCCGTTTTTCGGTTGCCCACTGAGTGGGCAGAATTGCCCACTCTTTTTTTGTCAGTGGGCAGGGCTAAACCCGCATGGCTATTGGCTTACAGGGATTCTTGCCCACACTGCCCACAACTAGAGATATACCCCCCACTTTTAGTTTGAAGCGCCGAAACTTTTTCAACAAACAGCCTGTAAGCCTTGATTTATCTGGGTTTCTCTCATTCCGAGACTTTTCTTAGCCCAGTTTGATAAATCGGGCGTTGCCCACTCACCAGAGCGGCAAAAAAACCTAGTAAACCGTATGGATAATATTTTTGCTTATGTATTGTTTCGGCTCGATATAAAGTAGGGTTTCAAGCATAAGGCCGCGCCCTTGGTGCTGATGGATCGCTAGCCAGGGAGACAGGCCGGGTTGCCGGTGGTCCTGGTGCGGATCGACCGCCAGCCGGGAAGGCCGTGGTCAAGGGGGTGGGCGTGGCCCTGGTGCGGATGGACACCAGCGCCGGGAGGTGGCCCGTTGCCGGTCCTGGTGCGGATCGCCCGTCAGCCTGTCAGCTTCAAGCCTATGGCCGCGCCCTGGTGCTGATGGACGCCAGCCGGGAAGGCTGTGGTCAAGGGGGTGGGCGTGGCCCTGGTGCGGATGGACACCAGCGCCGGGAGGTGGCCCGTTGCCGGTCCTGGTGCGGATCGCCCGTCAGCCTGTCAGCTTCAAGCC
>NZ_JBTEKS010000127.1:0-10600 GCF_054333355.1 Methylomagnum sp.
TTCCTCCTCCGGGTCCAGCCGGATGCCCACGGCCCATTTCAACAGGCCATAGGTGGCGAAGCCCCCGGCCAGCGCGGTGACAATGCCGAGTCCGGTGCCCAGCAATTGGGAAACAAAGCTGATATTGCCCAGTCCGCCCAATTCCACCTGTCCGAAGACGCCAGCGGCAATACCGCCCCAAGCGCCGCACAGACCGTGCAGCGGCCATACGCCCAACACGTCGTCGATCTTCCAGCGATTTTGGGTCAGGGTGAACATGACGACGAACAACGCGCCCGCCACGACACCCACGGCCAGCGCACCAGCCGGGTGCATCAAATCGGACCCGGCGCACACCGCCACCAAGCCAGCCAGCGGGCCGTTATGGACGAAGCCAGGGTCGTTGCGGCCCAGGATGAGCGCGGCGAGGGTGCCGCCCACCATCGCCATGAGCGAGTTCAAAGCCACCAAGCCGCTGATGGCGTTCAGGGTTTGGGCGGACATGACGTTGAAGCCGAACCAGCCCACGGTCAGCACCCAAGCGCCCAAGGCCAGGAAGGGGATGCTGGATGGCGGGTGGGCGGATATCGCGCCATCACGATGGTAACGACCCCGGCGAGGGCCAAGCACCAGCACGGCACAGAGTCCGATCCAGCCACCCACCGCGTGCACCACGACGGAACCCGCGAAATCGTGGAAAGCCGCGCCGAAGCTGTGTTCCAGCCATTCCTGGAAACCGAAATGCTTGTTCCAGGCGATGCCCTCAAAGAAGGGGTAGACCAAGCCCACCAGGATGAAGGTGGCGGCGAGCTGGGGATTGAACCTGGCCCGCTCGGCGATACCGCCCGACACGATGGCGGGGATGGCGGCGGCGAAGGTCAGCAAGAAGAAGAATTTGACCAGTTCATAGCCATTGTTCTGGGCCAACTGGTCGGCGCCCTGGAAGAACTGGACGCCGTAGGCGATGTAATAACCAATGAAGAAATACGCCACCGTCGAGACGGCGAAGTCGGTCAATATTTTGACCAGGGCGTTGACCTGATTCTTGCGGCGGACGGTGCCCAATTCCAGGAACGCGAAACCGGAGTGCATGGCAAGCACCATGATGGCACCGAGCAGCACGAAAAGAACGTCTTGGCTTTTGCTAATAGTCTCCATAACCGGGCCTCTGTGAATGATGGCGTGCAGCAAGCAAAAAGCGGGCCGCTCGATGATGGGCCGATTTTGTGCCGAAACGGAACGGGCTTGCTCGATATGGTGCGACCAATTGTGGGCCGAAGTGGTGCGCCACGGGTCGTTTGCGCACCACAATGAAATCAGCCGCCGTCATTCAGCCCAAAGATAGACCAGCGATAGCAGCGATTGGGAGGGATGAGGGGCTTACAAGTGTAGGTTTTTGCCTTTTGTCCCCTCCCCCACCGGGAGAAGGTTAGGGTTAGGGGGGATGAAATAAGATTTCTTCCTCAAAACGCGGTTTAGCGGGTAATCATGAGAGGCCAAGCAAGCAAGAAATCCTGTTTTTATCCCCTCACCCCAACCCTCTCCCGATGGGAGAGGGGGTCAAATCCGCGATTTCGTAAAAAACTACACTTGTAAGGAGGGATGAGGGGGGAGGAGGAAAAGCAGCGGCGGCTTCGTCGAAGCCGCCGCATAAGATTGGAATCAGAGGCGGTCGCGGATTCTTCGACCCGACCCTACTTTTTAAACAGCCGACTCGCCAGCCCTAAGACTTTATCCAAGGCATTGCCCGCGCAAGCGCCGACGCCTTCAAAAATGTCCGAGGCGGATTTGCCCTGGCAATGGCGCTTGAAGTGGGAAACCGCGAACGGTGCGCCGAACACGCCCAGAATCATCCCGAAGATGAAGGCACCGGACGAGGGCTGGCTGGCAGCCACGGCGTTGGGCGCGGGAGCCGGAGGTTGCGGTGTTGCCGCCACAGGCTGAACGGCTGGCGAAGGCGCGACACTGGATTGCACCGGAGTCCCGTAGTTATCGGGAACCGCAAGATCGGTCACGCCGGGGATGCTCGGAAACGGCGCGCCGCCCTTGCCGACGATCAACTGGCCCTTCATGCCCTTTTCCATGTGCTGGGCGATATCGCAATGCACCAGATAGGTCCGGTCCTCGCCGGGCAGGATGAGCGTGCCGCTGACCTTGGCCGGGCCGGTCACTTCCAAGTGGAACATGCCCTTGTCGTACATAAACTTGGGCAGGCCGTGCATCATCCATTGATGGCGGACGTGATCCTCGTTGATGAAGTGGACCGTGAGCCGGGTGCAGGGCTTGAACTTCCACTCGTGCTCGCTGAAACCGAACATGGTGCCGGGAAAGTTCTTGGCATACTTGTGACCGGCGTGGACGGTGATTTCCGCGTCCTCGCTGATTTTGTCGCAGCCGGGCGGAATCTTGTCCTTGTTCTGGCCCATCACCATGGCGCCGTCCATGTCCATCAGGTGGCCTTCGCCGTGGTCCATGAACTGGTTGTGTTCGACGATTTCTTCGGCCTTTTCCTCTGCGAAGGCAGGAGCGGCCACCATCAAGGCGACAAGAACCATCCAGGGAGTTTTAGTGAACATAGTCATGGGTGCCCTCAATGCTTGCCTTTGGCCGAAGATACGAACTGGCCTATGAACGCCAACACCTGGGCGCGGTACAGGTACAGGAAGTACGCGGCGACACCCAACAACAGCCCGGAGAAGAGACCATTCCCGGACGTCGAGTCCGTGGCCTGAGCGCTCGGCTGGGCCGGAGCCGCAACCACCTTGGCGGGGGCCGGATTGGTGTCCATGGTGCCAGCCGGGGCACCGAGGCTACCCCAGTCGTCGAACCAGTCCTGCCATACCGGAACCTTCCGCTGCCAATATTCCTTGGTGAAATACGGCTTCAAATCCATGCCGTGGGTCTTGGGGGCACCGTTCTCGTCGATGTAGCCGGAATAGGCGATCAAGCTGATGCTGCCGCCCTCGCCCATGCCGTCGGTGGTGAAGGTCTTTTCCACATGGTCGTGGAACATCCATAAGCCCGCGCCATAGCTGTGCAGGCCGTCGTCGGTGGTATCCAGAGCCAAGTCCAAGCGCTGCGCCGGGGCCAGGCTGTATACGTCGCGGGTGACCTGAGCCGCCGGATTGTGTTCTATGCCGTCGTAATGGGTTTCGGTCGCCTTGTGGCCGTGGGTGTGCAGGGCCATGTGTTCGGTGTGGCCGTTCAGGATGCGGAGCTTCACCTTTTCGTTGGGCTTCACCGCGACGATGGACTCGCGCAGGGTGTAGGGGAACGAGCGGCCATTCAGCAGGAAATAATCGTCGGACGCGTCGGTGATGTCGTATTCCTGGTTCATCGCCTTGGCGATCAAGCGCGGATCGTTGGCCGACTGCGGAATCTGGTGGAGTTCCTTATCCACGGATTGGTAATGGATATCGTATTCCTGGCTGTATTTTTCCAGGACCGCCACGGAGGGATGCCGAACCTGCCCGGCGCCGACGTTGAACACCTGCGGCCAGTTGTTCGGGCGGTTCTCCTCAACGATGAACATCCCCGCTAGCCCCATGGGAATATGGGTATGCGGCTGCACATGGCAGTGGTAATACATGGTGCCCGGCTGCCGGGGACGGATGACGTAGGTCTTGCTCTGGCCCGGCATCACGTCCATTTGGCTGGTCTGGCCGACGCCGTCGTTGCCCTCGCCGCCGTGGTCCATGTATGGGTGATCCACGCCATGCAAGTGAATGGAATGGGGGAAATAATGGCTGTTCTCCAGCACGATCCACACCACGTCGCCCTGCTCCACGCGGATCGGCGCGGAGGGCATCCGCAGCAACGGGTTGGCCTCGGCGCTGGCGAAGCTCTTGGTGGACATGTCGCGGCTCTTCGGCGCGAACACCCAGAAGCCCGGCTGAATGCCCGGCGCGATGTCGAAGGTCGGCACCACGCCCGGGAAGTCGGGCGAGTGGCCGTTGATCTCCATGACTTCCAGCTTGATGATGATGTGATCCGGGTCGCCATCCTTGTCGATGTCGTTGCTCATGGTGACGGCGTCCGCCGCCAGATTCGACGTGTCCATGAGGGTCTGCATGGAGATGTTGTTGGTGCCCTTGACGAAGGCCGCCACGTCGGCGGGATTGTCCGGGTTGCACGCCCTCGATTCCTGAATGGTCACGCCTTCCAGAACTTGTGCCTGGCGCCATTCGGGCGGAGCGCCACTATTGCAAAACGGTTCCGCTTCCCCGGGTTGGACTTTCGCGGTCGGCGGCGCGGACACAACCGCACCCGCTAGCCCTGAGAACGCCAAAATCAAGGAGCCGGGCAAGAATGCGAGGGAATGTTTCTGCATAATGAATACCAGTGGAAACGGGATGAAAGGAAGGCTCTGGCGAGCCTTCCGATGTGGCGCTTGGGCCAGCGATCCCGTGGAAAGTTCCTTAAGCCTGCTTGCTGCCGATGACTTTATCAACGGCGTTTTTGAAGGAAGCGTTCGAGAGATAGGTGATGTAGCCAGCGGCGATCAGGACCACGCCAATCACGATGTAGGTGTTGGTGGACAGGCCGGACTGGGCGGCACCCACGGCGAAGCCGATATGCGCGTCCACCTTCTGCCCTTCGTTGACCAGGGTGATATGGGCCAGATATTTGCTCGAGTCGGTGAAATTAACGGTGGTGTTGAAGGTGCCGGTCGGGTGGATGCCCGGCGGTTGGTAGTAAACGCGGGTGCCTTCCGGTTCCTTGGTGATTTCAAATTCGACCGTCATATTGCGCAGGGCTTTACCCTCATAGTCGAATACCAGGATCGTACTGCCCAGTTCCGGAATCGAGTTGCAATATTCGGTGGTGCCGGTCAATTGCGGTTGATAGGCCGTGAAATGGACCAACTGCGAACCGATCTGTACCCGGCACTGGTCGGTGTCCACGCTGGCGCCGCCGTGGGCCCAGGCGGTCATGGGGAGGGCGCTGGAAACCAGCATGCTCAAGGCGAGCAGCCCTTTCTTCAGGAAATTGGATTTACGCATAACTCTTCCCTCGCTCGATGGATTTTTTAGTGATTGTTATAGTCACTGAGTGAAATTGAGCCTGCCTGTGGAGGCTCAATTATTTTCCTTGCGGCTCCGGATGAAGCCCGGGACCGCTAGGAATATACATAAGCGGGCTGGCATATACAACATTTGAGTGCTAGCCCGCCAGTGGCCTGAATGCCCCGTTTTCAAGAGCGAATCTGGCCCAAAACGCCGTTTTTTAGGCCCATTTCGTCTGTCGGCAATCTGGTTTTTTTCTGGGTGCCGGATTAGCCGAAGGCTTGATCGATACCGAGCAGCCGGTCTAGTTCGCCGGCCCGGTCCAGCCTCGATAGATCGTCGAACCCGCCCACATGGACGTCTCCAATATAGATTTGCGGCACCGTCCGGCGCCGGGTTCGCTCCATCATTTCCAGCCTTAGCGCCGGCTCCAGGTCCACCCTGATCTTTTCGATGTCCGTAATTCCCTTCTTTATTAATAAGCGTTCCGCCATCACACAAAACGGGCAGATGGCGGTGCTGTACATAACAACTCTCGGCATGGGGCTCACATCAGGGTGAAAACGCCGTCTCCGGGACTAAATCGGAGGACCGGTCGCTTGTTGCGGGTGGATTGGTATTGGTTGAATACGTATTATATTAGAGGATTCTAACATAGCTGGAGACTCCCAATGACCACCGAAAGCTTCGTCCGCATTTTCGCCGGTTCCTTCGTGCTGCTGTCCTTGGCGCTTGGCGTCGAAGGCAGCCCGCTGTTCGTCAGTGAATATTGGCTTTGGTTCACGGTTTTCGTGGGCGCGAACCTATTGCAAAGCGGGTTCACCCGGTTCTGTCCGCTGGAAATCGTCCTTAAGAAATTGGGCGTCAAAGAGGGTTGCGCCCAGCGCTGAATCGCCCATTCAATAATGCATGACGCTTCAGAAGCCTGTCCGCTTTTCCAAAGACTCCGGCGGGTATTTGCCCGCCGGTGCTGTCCGATGCGTCCCCGAAGATTGGCCTTCCTTTCAGCGGCCCGGCGCTCCTTTCCGGGCTTTGAAAATTTCGTAAACCGCACCATTGGAGAGCGAGACCGCGTATAAGTTCCCGTTCGGCGCGGTGCGGAGATCGGTGACGACGCCGAAGTTTTCTCCGGCGAGCAGGGATTGGCTCTCGGTCAGATCGAACTTGCAGCGGTTGTCCGCCACGCGATCCTGAAGCGCCGCGCCGCGCACCGCCACGTTTTGTCGGTTGGCGAGCAAATCGAAGCGCAACAGGAATCCGCCCCGCACATTGGCGGCGGCGGTGCCCATGAACAAATCGCCCGCAAAGGGCTGGCCCAGGCCTGATCCTGCCGCGAAGCCAATGGCCGCCGGGGCGATTTCGTATTTCCAGCTAAACACCGGGTCGCGATAGCTGGCTCCCGGCACGCTGAACAGACGCCTTTGAGCCGCTTGCCTGGTGCTGGCGAGGCCGTCCGCCGACCAGCGCAATTGCTGTAACCCAGCGGACGCCCGATTGGCGCAAGTGCCGGGTGCCGCGCCGGTTTCGATGGCCTTGAATTGGCCGATTCGTTTGAGCGGTCCCGCCCACTGCGCCCAGCCGCCGTTCATGCCGGGCTTGACGAGATTGAGTTCGCTGAAAGCATCGTCGGCATTCTCCGCCAGCCACAGCCGCCCGCCCTTGGGATCGAAGGCCATGCCGAAGCTGTTGCGGTGCCCATAGGAAAACACCTTTTGCAGCATCGCCCCGGCCTCGCCGTTCCGCGCCGCGCCCGCCACGAAGAACGGGTTGTCGGTGGGCGACGTGCCGTTGTCGTTGACCCGCAAAATGACGCCGGACAGATGGGCACGATCCGGCGCGGGGCCACCGTAGGCATCGTCGGCCACCGCCGTGCCAGGGCAAGCCGTGGTCGGGCCACACGCGAGGTTCTGCGTTTCGCCCCGCCGCCCCAAGTCGCCCACGAACACATAGAGCTTCTCATCCGGGCCAAACGCCAGCACGCCCCCGTTATGGTTGCCTGCGGCCGCCTGCCCCGCGTCCTCCTGCAAGGCGCGTAGCTTGAGGATATTGCCGGGGTACAACTTGCCGTCGATGACATTGCCGATGTTGTCGTCGCGGACCAGGCTGGCACCGTCCCACACATAACGGTCCACCCGATTGCCGAGCAGCGGCGTCTGGCTGGGTTCGGAGGAGTCGGCGGCGGTCGAGCTTTCCGTCCAGAACAAATACACGTAGTGATTGCTGGCGAATGCCGGGTGTAGCGCGATGCCCAGCAAGCCGCGCTCCGACGCCGAATTGACCGGCAAATCCAGCACGGTTCCGGTCACCACGCCGTTGGTGACACGCCGCACTTGGCCGGTGTTTTTTTCCAGCACCAGCACATCGTCGGGACCGAGAAAGGCCAGCGTGGTCGGATTGTCCAAGCCGGAAGCCACCGTGCGGACGCCCAGCTTGGGGTCGAGCATCCGGGGATCGGCCAGCGCGTCGGCGGCCATTGAGAAAAGCAGCGGGGCCAGGGGCAAAAATTGGTGCCCGCGGGTAGCCTGCCGTTTTGCGTGATGGGCGGAAATGGGGCGGGCGGGCGCGGCCATCCATGATCTATTCGTCGGCATAGGTGTCTCTCCGTTAATTCCATTTAAGCTTGTCTTTTCCGCCGCGCCGGTCTCCGAGACGGATCCCGGAATCCGGGAACTGCGGGGATAAGAGCCGGTAGATTAAACCGTTTGCCGGATGGGCGGGAAGCACCCCGCCACCCATTGGTTGTATCGGGTCGGTGGAGTACGCTGCGCGTTGCCTTTCGGACCGCATTGGGCGCCAGAGCGCCTTCGGATTGGAGGACGGTGGGAGTGGGCTTTAGCCCACCGCTCCAGCGCGGCATGATCGCGGGCTAAAGCCCGCTCCCACGGCGAGTTGCGCTATCCTAAACCATCCAGTGCCAGAAGCATTTCCACGCCAGAGGGTTAAATCAAATGAAAAACCGACTGCAACGCTATTTTGAATACTTCCTGATCGGCGTCTTGGGTCTCCTGCCCATCGTCATCATCATCCAAATCGTCATCTATATCGAAGTCTTACTCAGGGATTTCGTGCTGAGTATCTATGGCCGTTACGAGAACGTGTTATTCCCCGTCATACTGTTCGCGATGGCAATTTCCGTTCTCGTCTATGCGGGTTATTTGCTCAAGCAGGACAAAGCCTACCTGCTTTACTTCCTGGAGAAGTTCATCAACCGGATACCCCTGCTAGGGACGATATACCGGGTTTCCAAGAAAATCCTCAACCTGTTCCGGGGCGACGAAGAAGGCCGGTTGCGGGAAGTGGTTTATATCGAGTATCCCAAGGATGGCCTGTGGGTTCCCGCCTATGTCACCAACCGGGTGGGTGAGCAATTGATCGTTTATGTCCCCACCTCGCCCAATCCCACCTCCGGCTTCACCATCATCGTGCATGAATCCAAGGTGATTCATTCGGATATGAGTATCGAACAGGCGTCCAGCTTTGTGATTAGCCTGGGCGTTGACTTACCCAAGCCCGATGAAACCACCCGCCTGAGATTGCCCGTTCCTTCCGCCGGAGAAACGCCCTAATGAAGCCCCCCGCCGAAGCCTTGAGAAAACGGCTGGCCCGGCCCGGCATTCTGGTCATGCCCGGCTGCCACGACGCCTTGTCCGCCCGCCTGGCCGAAGAGGCGGGCTTCGAATCCGCGTTCATGAGTGGCTTCGCCGTCTCGGCGGCGCGGCTGGCGCTGCCGGATACGGGCTTGATTTCTTATGGGGAATTGGTCGAGCAGGGCCGGGATATTTGCGGGGCCGTGTCCATCCCCATCTTCGGTGACGGGGACACCGGCTTCGGCAACGCCATCAACATCAAGCGCACGGTGCGGGGCTACGCCCGCGCCGGGTTCGCCTGCGTGATGCTGGAAGACCAGGTGGCCCCCAAGCGCTGCGGCCACACCCAGGGCAAGGCCATCGTGAGCCAGGACGAAGCCGCCATGCGCATCCGGGCGGCGGTGGACGCCCGCGACGCCGGGGACGACATTCTCATCATGGCCCGCACCGACGCCCGCGCCACGGACGGCATTGACGAAGCCATCGCCCGTTGCCAGCTATTCCGGGCATTGGGCGCCGACATCGCGTTTCTGGAAGCGCCGGAGAGCGTCGGGGAAATGCGCCGTTACTGCGCCGAAGTGGACGGGCCGAAAATGGCCAACATGATCGAACAGGGCAAAACCCCGGTGCTATCCCCCGAGGAGCTACAAGTCATCGGCTACCAAATCGCCGTATATCCCCTGACCTTGTTGAATGCCTCGATTGTGGCGATGCGGCTGGCGCTGGCGAAACTCAAGCGGCACGAGAAGCCGGACAACATCATGGACTTCGAGGCGCTGAAAGCGGCGGTGGGATTTCCGGGATATTACGAGGAGGAGGAGCGGTATAAGTTTTGAAATTAGAGCGTGGGCAAAGGCCGACTCGGCTTTGAAAACCGAGTCGGCCTACGTGAAGCGGCGTAGCTTACCCGGCGTCCTCGTTCCACATCGTGCAGTCGCGGTCTTCCGGGTGCAGCAGGTCGCGGCCTTCCGGCTTCATGTGCCAATAGGACTGGTCGATGGCGGACTCGGCATAAGTCGCCTTGCGCTCATGGAAGAACGGGCACCAGAAGTTCTCGACGGCCTTCACCAGATAGGTGGACCATTCATACAGGCCCACGCTCAGGGGGCAATAGAAATTGCAGTTGAACTGCCAGAACGCCTTGACGTTCGACCAGGGTGCCGTCGGGTCCATCTTGAAGACGATTTGGTCGGACAGCTTGCTATAACGGTAGCTGGAACCGGCGGGAACGAACTCCCAATAACCCTTGATGTTCTTGGCGCCCATGACGCGCAGATGGGCGTACAGCACCCAGGCGCCAATCAGAACGAACGGCAGGGAAACCACCAGCGGAAGAAAAATCAGCATTGATCCGGCGTACCGGCGCCAAGCGGGCAGAGAAGAAAAACGCTTGCCAATGGCGACACGATGGGTCGAACACTGCTCACACGCCTTGGGAGATGCACTCATGACAAGAATACCTTCTGGGGTTGTTATAGTTTGGAATAGCTCGGCGGAGGGCGGGGAACGCCGTTCCTGATTCCGAGGTGTTTCAAATGAGAGCCGACATTTTACCATTCCAAAACCGATACTTGGGAACAGCCCTTCAGGGATGGGGCGATGAGCCGCCGCCAAACGCCCCGCCCAAAAACAACCCCACCGCCCTGCCCGCCCAATCGTCTATCTCCTCCCGTGTCGGCGTTTCCTCCAATCCCAACTGCAAGCGCTGGAAGCGCTCCCCCCGCAGGCAATTGACGAACTGTCCCGCCAAAAACAACGGCTCCATGTCCCGCACCCGCCCGGCCCGCTGGTGAAGCGCGAAGAACCGCGCCAGCCGGTCCAGCGTGCGCTCCGGGCCTTGAGCGTAGAACTCGGCGGCCAGTGCCGGAAAACGGTGGGCCTCCGCCATCAGCTGGGCGCGGAGCCGGATCATCTCGGGCCGGGTCAGCCGGAACAGGAATTCCCTCGCGAACTCCAGCAAGGTTTCTTCCAGCGGCTTGGCCTGCGTCCAGTCGGCGGGCAGGGTGGCGACGAACATATCGCTGTAAT
>NZ_JBTEKS010000128.1:0-10597 GCF_054333355.1 Methylomagnum sp.
CGGGCTTTAGCCCGACCTACAAATCTTAGGGCTGGACCGCTTGGCTGGACGTGAACTTGTTGCCCAGGTTGTCCTTGATTTCCGCCTTCAATTCGCCCGCCTTGTCCGGCACGAAGAAGAACCGGAAGTTGGGGTCGGCGCTGATGGCGATGTCGGTCTTGGCGGTCATCACCGGCTTGCCGTCGAAGCTCACCTTCACCTCGTCCACGAAATGGGCCGGTTTGACCAGTCGGCTGATCTGGTCCATCTGTAGGCCGGTGATGTTGGGATGGCTGATCAGTAGTTGCACCGGGTTGGCTTGGCCCAGTGTCGCCTTGTCGCCGTCGAATTTGAACTTCATCTTACCCATCCGCGCCATGGCGGCTTCAAGGTCGGTGCCGATGGGGGCCGAGCAGCCGCCGCTGGCCTTGACGAAGGCTTTGCTCATGTACAGTTTGCCATCGTTGGTTTCGGCCACCGCCCGGATGTTGGTGTAGGCGTTGACCCGCACCCGCATGGCGACATCGGCTTTGCCGCTGTCCGGGGTGAAGTCGAACGAGGCCGAGAACGGCACCGGGTTGTTGTCGATGACCAGGGTGACGTTCTTGATGTAGCGGTCCTTGGCCTGGGGAATTTTGCTGGTGATTTGGATGGGCACCAGGGCCGGGTCTTCGGCGCGGTAGGGCGCGGTGATTTCCACCACCGAGTTGCCTTCCTCGATGGGGCGGTCGCCGTAGAATTTCTGCTTGAGGCCGCCGAGCCAGGCGGCGTCTTCTTCACCGGCGGCGTGGGCGGCGCTCGCCAGCAGGCACAGGCTGGCGAAGGCGGGGAGTAGGTAGCGGAGGAATTGCGTGGGTTTCATGGTGGGTTTGCTCCTGTGTGGGGTGGCTTTTGGTTTAGGGCGTGGCGCTGGAGCGAAGCCGCAGGCATAGTGCCTTGGCCGCTTTTAATATTAAAGCGAATTCCGAGTTGCCTTCGGCGGACAATGCCTTGTGTAGGCTTTCACGGTCTAATCTGGTTTCGTGGGCGATTTGGGCGATGCCTTTGTTGCGGACAATTACGCCGAGCGTATGAATGACCAATTCGGGATCGTTTTCTTCGAGACAGGCGTTGAGGTATGCCGCCATGTCTTCGTTGGTTTCTAAGTACTTGTCAGAATCCCAAAGCGTGGTGTCAGTAGTGTTCATGGCG
Organism: Methylomagnum sp.; assembly: GCF_054333355.1. Lineage (NCBI taxonomy): Bacteria > Pseudomonadati > Pseudomonadota > Gammaproteobacteria > Methylococcales > Methylococcaceae > Methylomagnum > Methylomagnum sp. Next base: position 1,171 of record NZ_JBTEKS010000128.1, read on the forward strand.
TTTGCATGTTATCGAGGTGGTGAAGTTCGATCTGTCCATCAGAAAGCATCCGTTCTAGCTGGTCGGGAGAATACTGTTTTCGGGGGGTAGGAACCATCGACATCATCTGAGCCAAGTCTTGGCGCTTTTCAGTCAGGCGTTTTTGAAGGCTTTCAAAATCGCTGTATTGGGAGAAAAGGAAGGTGTAATACCCATCTTTCCAAACAGCAATTTGATGATTTGGCGAGGGAAGTCCGCCGGGCGCAGGAAACCATAATCCCCATTTGTGCTTTCCATTGACCTCCACCAAGCCGTCCTGATTGCTTTGTACGAGGTCGATTTCCCCGTGAACGCAGTCAAAGTCATGCACATCACAAACGACCTGCAATAGCCTTGCTCCGGCGATTGGTTGACCCGTTTCTGCGTCAACGATTTGAGTGCTGATGGGCATTTTGACAAGGGCAAGATAAAAGCACCCGGTTGCGCCGAAAGCGGTTATGGCAATCGGCAGGCAACGCAGGGCCATCATCCATTTATCAGTCATCCTCCCACTCCAACTCCGCGAACGCCGTCGAAATATTCCGCTGGTGGAACTCATCGAACAACTGCCAATCCGGGCGGGCCGACTGGCCGATATTCGCCATGGCCCATTCCATGGTTTTACCCGCTTTCAGCGCGGCGCGGATTTCGGCCTGCAACATCTTTAAATAGCCTTCTTCCGACACCAACGCCAAGGGCCACGCGGCGGATACCGGCCCATGCCCCGGAATCACCAGCTTGGCGTCGATGGTCCTAAGTTTCTCGATTTCCTTGAGCCAGCCATTCAAGCTGCCATCCACCACCGGCAGGTGGCCCATGAACAACAAATCCGCCAGCCAGAGCGTCTGGGTTTTCTTGTCGTAGACGCTGAGGTCGTTGTCGGTGTGGGCCGTCGGGTGGGCGGTCAGCAGCAACGTCCGGCCACCCAAATCCAGTTCCAGGGTGTTCTGCACGGGCCGATCCGGCGGAATGAAATGTGCCGCCGTCAGCGTGAAACCCAAATCCCGCGCCGCTTTCTCGCCATAGAACGGCGCCCGCATCGCCATCGCCTGTTCCAATTTATAGTGGCCGACAAAGCTCACGCCCGGCTGCTTGAAGGCGAGGTTGCCGTAGATATGATCCGGGTGGACGTGGGTATTGATGACATAGCAGACCGGCACTTTCGTGGTGTTCGCCACGGCCTGTTTCAGCGCTTCGCCCTGTTCGGGGCTGCCGCCGGTATCCACCACCGCCACACAGCGCTCGCCGACGATGAAACCGATGTTGGCGATTTCGCCCCGGTTGTGGGCGTCCGGCCATTGGTGCACGCCCTGATGGACGTGGATGCCGGGGGCGACTTCTTTCAGGGCGAGTTGCGGCGGTTCGGCGCGGCTCAGCAGCGGAAGGGCGGCGAGGAGCAGGGCGAGGGCGGTTTTGGGGAAGGGCATGATTCGGGTGTCTCCTACGGCGGGGCTACAAGTTCAAGTTAAGGAATGCCTGGCGATGCGCGGGCACGCATTTTCGCTTCGGTGGCGGAGACGGGCAATAAGCGGCTCGGGGAAACCCGCTCTGTGGCCGAGCATTTTGGAATGGCGCCCGCCGCCTAAATACCTTCGGCTGATGCTCCAATGACGGCCAGTCGCAAGCTCAAGCGTATCGTTGACTTTTAAGGCGAAATCCTTCAATTTACGCACGCCGACGGGCTAGCCGGGGAAATTTCAGGATCAAAATCAGGAAAATTTTCCTTGCATCTATTAAAAACTCCGTCATTCCGCTTTTAGGGTCACTTGTCGTTAAACATAAAGTATTCTGCGCCGCAGATTACGAGGAGGAAAACCAATGAAAAAACCCGTGAAAAGTTGGCTGCTCGCGACCGCCGTTGCGTCAGCTTTGGCAGCCCCCGGGATTACTTTCGCGAACGCCGAAATCGAAAAGCTCTCCCACGACCCCGCTAGCTGGGCGTCCTGGGGTCTCGATTACTACGGCACCCGCTACAGCAACCTGACCCAGGTCAACAAGGACACCGCCAAGAACCTGCAACCCGTGTGGACCTTCTCCACCGGCATGTTGCGTGGTCACGAGGGCGGTCCCCTGGTCGTCGGCGGTCTGATTTACATCCACACCGGCTATCCGCACAAGGTCTATGCCTTGGATCAGGATACCCACTCCGTCATTTGGGAATACAACTACGCCCCTGACGCTGGCACCGACCAGACCCAGGTTATCGGCGTCATGTGCTGCGACGTGGTCAACCGTGGTTTGGCCTACGGCGACGGCAAGGTCTTCCTGTCTCAGGGCGACGCGACCTTGATCGCGCTGGACGCCAAGACCGGCAAGATCGTTTGGAAGGTCAAGAACGGTGATCCGAAGGCCGGCATGACCAACACCAACGCGCCGTTGATTGTGAAGGACAAGGTCATCACCGGTATCTCCGGCGGTGAGTTCGGCGTGCGCGGCTTCATCGCCGCCTACAACATCAAGGACGGCACCCTGGCGTGGAAAGCCTACAGCATGGGTCCAGACGCCGACATGAAGATCGACCCGGACAAGACCACGACTTGGGTTGACGGCAAAGTTGCTCCAGTCGGCAAGGATTCTTCTCTGAAGACCTGGCAGGGCGACCAATGGAAGATCGGTGGCGGCACCACCTGGGGCTGGTACAGCTATGATCCCGCTGCGAACCTGGTTTATTACGGTTCCGGCAACCCGTCCACCTGGAACCCGGTACAGCGTCCTGGCGACAACAAGTGGTCCATGACCATTTGGGCGCGTGACGCGGACACCGGCGAAGCCAAGTGGGTCTACCAGATGACCCCGCACGACGAATGGGACTACGACGGCATCAATGAAATGACGCTGATCGACCTGCCCATGAAGGACGCCAGCGGCAAGGAACACTCCAAGCTGTTGACCCACTTCGACCGTAACGGCTTCGGGTACACCTTGGACCGCATCACCGGCGAACTGTTGGTCGCCGAGAAGTTCGACAAGGCCGTCAACTGGGCTACCCACGTTGACCTGAAGTCTGGCCGTCCGCAGGTGGTGAATCAATATTCCACCCAGCACGGCGGCGAAGACGTGAATCAGAAGGGCATCTGTCCTTCCGCCATGGGCGCGAAGAACGAACCCCCGGTCGCTTACTCTCCCAAGACCAAGCTGATCTACATCCCCGGCAACCACACCTGCATGGACTACGAACCGTTCGCGGTCGAGTACACCGCCGGTCAGCCGTATGTGGGCGCGACTCTGAACATCTATCCGGCTAAGGCCAACGTCAAGACCGGCGAGAAGGAAGAGAAGCTCCACATGGGTTCCTTCACCGCGTGGGATCCGGCGACCGGCAAGATCGCTTGGCAGGTTGACGAGCCGTTCTCCCTGTGGAGCGGCATGGTCGCCACCGCTGGCGATGTCGTAATCTACGGCACCCTGGAAGGCTACCTGAAGGTCCGTGACGCCAACACCGGCGCTGAACTGTACAAGTTCAAGACCCCGTCCGGCATCATCGGCAACGTCAGCACCTGGGAACACAAGGGCAAGCAGTACATCGGCATCCTGTCCGGTATCGGCGGCTGGGCCGGCGTCGGCATGGCGGCGGGTCTGGAAGGCGACAGCGAAGGTCTGGGCGCGGTTGGCGCGTACAAGAGCCTGAGCGCGCACACCAAGCTGGGCGGCGTGTTCACCGTGTTCGCATTGCCCCCCAAGTAAGCTTCGGTCGTTTTTCGACCTTAAGCTAATGAGAGACCCCGGCTGATTCGTCAGCCGGGGTTTTCTTTTTGGGGCGTTGAAAATTCGCTAGGCTCTGTTGACGTAAGGAAAATAGCTTTTGGAAACAGGCGGTTAACCACCATCCCTAAAAACGTAAGTCCATGTTTCATCTTTGCTTTTCGGGCTTACGTCAACAGAGCCTAAGGCCGAAAGCTACGGCACGGGTCTAACGTATTTTCACTCCAATGACGCAGTGCGGTGTAGGTCAGGCTTTAGCCTGATTTTTACGCTAGGGACCAGGCTAAAGCCTGACCTACAATCTCGGCTGATTGTGCATCGGCATAACCCCATTATTTCTTTCCTTATAAGGAGTTTCCCATGTGGATAAATAACAAGCACCATTGGCTGGCTTACGCTTGCGCTTCGCTGCTGCTGTCCATGCCGGTTGCCCATGCAGGCGAGCAGGCGTTCAAGGTCTGCGCCGATCCCAACAACCCGCCGCTCTCGGACCAGAAAGGCCAGGGCTTCGAGAATAAAATCGCCGAGCTGTTCGCCAAGGACTTGGGGCAGAAACTCGAATACACCTGGTTTCCGCAGCGAATGGGCTTCATCCGCAGCACCTTGAAGGCCAAGCTGCCGGATTCGGAAGAATTCAAATGCGATGTGGTGATGGGTGTCCCGACCGGCTATGAATTGACCGCGACGACCAAGCCCTATTACCGCTCGACCTACGCCTTGGTTTATACGAAAGGCAAGGGCTGGGACGACATCAAAGCCCCCGGCGATCTGGACAAGTTGCCGACGGACAAGAAGTCCAAGTTGCGCATCGCCATGTTCGACGGGGCGCCGGGCACCACTTGGTTGTTGAATCATCACTTGATCGACCAGGGCGTGCCCTATCAGACCATGACCGGCGATGCCAGCGTCAACACGGCGCAGATTCTCGAAAAGGATTTCCAGGCGGGCAAGATCGACATGGTGATCGTATGGGGACCGATAGCCGGTTATCTGGTGGCGCACAATCCCAGCCTTACCGTGATCCCGATGAAATCGGAGGCTGGGTTGAAGTTCGATTTCCCCATGTCCATGGGTGTGCGGATTCCTGACAAGGACCGCAAGGCGCAGTTGGAAGGCTTGATTGATAAGCACGCGGGCCAGATTCAAGCCCTGTTGCAGGAATTCAAGGTGCCGCTGGTGGATGAGAAGGGCGAGCCGGTGGCGGCGAACAAATAGGGCGGCCATAAGGTATTAACGAGCGGGGTAGGCAGGTATGAACGCATTGGCAAAACATTTGTTGGAAACGCTCCAAACTTTGCCAGAATCCGACGCCCAAGAGGTTTTGGATTTTGCCGAGTTTCTTCGACAGAGGCGTTTAAAAGGAAATTCTAGCGGGAAACCGTTAGCTGATTTCTTTGGCAGTTTGGCAAACTCCCCGCACTTTCAGGGTGATCCCGTGCAGATTCAGCGAGCCTTACGCGATGAATGGGATTAATGCGCTGCTGGATACCAATATCATTATTGGCTTGGTGAAGGGTAATCCTGCTGTGCTGGCGGTGATGGGAAATCGCCGCACCGATGAGAGCGGTTACAGCGCCATTACCCGAATGGAATTACTGGGGTTTCCGGGCCTGCTTGAAACAGAGAAGGCGGTGATCGGGTCATTACTCGCGGAAATGCGGTATTTTCCGATCACCCAAGAAATTGAAGATGCGACGATAAGCCTTCGTCAAAAGCGACGGATAAAACTGCCGGATGCGATTATTGCGGCCACCGCACAAGTCTTTGGATTGGAGTTGTTGACGCTGGACGAGGGATTGCGGCGTATTTTCGATGCCTAAGCTTTTGATGCGGCGGAATAGCCTGTTGGCTTATTCCGCCGTATTGGAAATCCAGTGTATAGGATGGGTGGAGCTTCAGCGGAACCCATCACAGCGAGCTAGGCGGCATGGTGGGTTCCGCTACGCTGCACCCATCTTATAACTATTCATAAGCTTTAGTATTCGGTTAAATCCGAAATTAAACGAGGGGTAATTCCAATTGCTAATACTGGACACTTGCCATTTTGCCCAGCCTTTAACCGCTTTGTAAGCTTTTCTATCGAAGTGTGACTGGCTCCATGCTTGGTAATGCCTAGTTCTTTGAGTTTTCTGTTGAGTAGTGTGCTTTTTGTCAAGATCACAGCAGGACGAACTTTTTTCTTTTTATACAGATGCCTAATTGCTGACAAGTCACGGTCAAATACATAATCCTTGCTGTTCCATTCCAGCTCGAAAGCAATTTCTCTTTTGAAGAAATCTATTTTATGTGTAGAGTCAAAGCGAGTTTCTCTCCAGCCTTTAGGACGGAACAAACTATAAATTCTTTTGGAGACCGGGGAGTTGTTACCCCCTGGTTTGCGGAGGTCTTCAAGTGTTGCGCGAAAACTTAGTAATCCCTGTAAAATTTCATTGAACTCCCGTGGGTAGTTATGGCTGAGGATTTGTACGGCATTATTATAATTTTGAACTTCATAATAATATAAAAACTCAAACGACATAAATTTGCTGAGAGGGTTGAGTTTTAATATGGCGCTGTTGCGACCAAGCCAGCGATAAAATAGATACCCGTATAGGCAGGTGCCAATCGCCTCTCGAAAATGCTCGCTAGCCAACATATCTATTTTTCTAACAGCCTCCTTTATTGCAACCTGCGTATTGCTAGGTTGTTGACGGGTTTTTAAAATATTGTGAAGCTCATTTATTGCTAACACCGCTTGGCTATTGTCGGTTAACTTAATAATCAAATATTTGATGATTTTTTGCTTGTGTCTCCGCTGAATATCAACCTCATATTGAGATTCAGGGTGTTCAGATTGAATTAATGATAGCAAGCTGAGCATTTCATAATGACTTCCAATGAAGAAAGTATCAATTATTATTAGTTCAGGCCACATAAGGCAAACCCCTGTTTGCGGAATTATCGGAAGCTAAATATTGATAGGCTGGGATAATATAAATTATATCAGCCTATCAATTTCTTTGATTCTCAACGAGAAAGGGGGGTTAGTCGGAGCGATCTAACCTATCAAACCTCCCGCCGCATGTGCGGGAACAAAATCACATCCCGAATCGACGGCGAGTCGGTGAAGAACATCACCAGCCGATCAATCCCGATGCCTTCCCCGGCGGTCGGCGGCAAGCCATATTCCAAGGCGCGGATATAATCGGCGTCGTAGTGCATGGCTTCCTCGTCGCCCGCCGTTTTGTCCTCCACCTGCTTGCGGAAGCGCTCGGCCTGATCCTCCGGGTCGTTCAACTCGGAAAAGCCGTTCGCCAGTTCCCGCCCGGCCACGAAGAACTCGAAGCGGTCAGTGATGAACGGATTCTCATCATTGCGCCGGGCCAGCGGTGAAACCTCGGCGGGGTAGGCGGTGATGAAGGTCGGCTCGAACAGCTTGTCCTCGACGGTCTTCTCGAAGATTTCCGTCTGAATCTTGCCCAGCCCATCCCCCGCCGCCACCTTGATGCCTAAACCTTGCGCGATGCGGGCGGCGGATTCCCGCTCCGCCAAGTCTTCGGCCTTCATTTCGGGGTTGTAATGCAGGACCGATTCCAACAAGGTCAGCCGCCGGAACGGCTTGGATAAATCGTAGGCTTCCCCGCCGTAGGTGACTTCCGTCCCGCCCAACACCGCCTGCGCCATGGTCCGCAGCAATTCCTCGGTCAAGTCCATCAGCTCCCGGTAATCGGCATACGCCTGATAGAACTCGATCATCGTGAACTCGGGGTTGTGCTTGGTGGACAGCCCCTCGTTGCGGAAACTGCGGTTGATCTCGAACACCTTCTCGAAGCCGCCCACCACCAACCGCTTGAGATAAAGCTCCGGGGCGATGCGCAGGTACAGGTCCATATCCAGCGCGTTGTGATGGGTGATGAACGGCTTGGCCCGCGCCCCGCCCGGAATCACCTGCATCATCGGCGTCTCCACTTCCAGGAAGCCCCGCTCGGCCAGGAATTCGCGGATATAGCGGACGATGGCGCTGCGCAGCAGGAACACCCGCCGCGAGTCCTCGTTCATGATGAGATCGACGTAGCGCTGCCGGTAGCAGGTCTCGGCGTCGGTCAGGCCGTGGAATTTTTCCGGCAGGGGCCGCAGCGATTTGGTGAGCAGGCGGATGTCGTGGACTTTCACCGACAACTCGCCGGTCTTGGTTTTGAACAAATGGCCGTCAACGGCCACGATGTCGCCCGAGTCCCAGCCCTTGAAGGCTTCGTACACGCCCTCCGCCAGCCCGTCCCGTTGCAGGAAAACCTGCATCTGGCCCGACATGTCCTGGATGTGGGCGAAGGACGCCTTGCCCATAATCCGCTTGGTCATCAACCGCCCGGCCATCTTCACCGGCAAGGCTCTGGCTTCCAGTTCCTCGCTCGGCAACTCGCCGAAGTGGGCGTGAAGCTCCTCGGCCAGCGCATCGCGGCGGAAATCATTGGGGAAGGCGTTGCCCTGCTCACGCAGGGTGGCCAGTTTTTCGCGGCGCTGGGCAACGAGCTTGTTGTCCTCGTGGGTCTCGTTCGGCGCTTGCTGTTCTTGTATTTCAGTCATCACAAACCACTCTTCAAACTGGCTTCAATAAACGGGTCCAAATCACCGTCCAGCACCGGCTGCGGATTGCTGGTTTCGACCCCGGTGCGCAAATCCTTGATGCGGGATTGGTCCAGCACGTAGGACCGAATCTGGCTACCCCAACCGATGTCGGACTTGGAGTCCTCCAGCTTTTGCTTCTCGGTGTTGCGCTTCTGCATTTCCATCTCGTAGAGCTTGGCGCGGAGCTGCTTCATGCAAAAATCGCGGTTGGCGTGCTGGGAGCGCTGGCTCTGGCATTGCACCACGATCCCCGATGGGACGTGGGTGATGCGGACGGCGGATTCGGTGCGGTTGACGTGCTGACCCCCGGCCCCGGAGGCGCGGTAAACGTCGGTGCGGAGGTCGGCGGGATTGATGTCGATGGCGATGTTGTCGTCCACTTCGGGCGACACGAACACCGACGAGAACGAGGTATGGCGGCGGTTGCCGGAGTCGAACGGCGATTTCCGCACCAGCCGATGCACGCCGGTTTCGGTGCGCAGCCAGCCGTAGGCGTATTCGCCCTCGAAGCGGATGGTGGCGCTTTTGATGCCGGCCACGTCGCCCGCTGATTCTTCGACGAGTTCGGTTTTGAAGCCGCGCCGCTCGCCCCAGCGGAGGTACATGCGTTCCAGCATCGCCGCCCAATCCTGGGCCTCGGTGCCGCCGGAACCGGCCTGGATGTCGAGGAAGGCATTATTGGGGTCCATTTCGCCGGCGAACATGCGGCGGAATTCCATCCCGGCGATTTCCGATTCGAATTGGGCGAGGTCGAGGGCGACCGATTCCACGCTGTCTTCGTCGTTTTCCTCGACGGCCAGTTCCAGCAATTCTTCGGCGTCGGTGATGCCTTGCTTGAGGCGGATGAGGTTGTTGACCACGCCTTCCAGCAAGCCGCGCTCCTTGCCGAGGGCTTGTGCCCGGTCGGGGTTGTCCCAGACTTTCGGGTCTTCCAGTTCCTTGAGGACTTCGGTTAGGCGCTCTTCCTTGATCTCGAAGTCAAAGATACCCCCTAAGAGCCTCCTCACGGCTCTTTAGGTCTTTGATTTGGTTGTATAGCGGGTTTAGTTCGCGCATGGTTGGGCCTCGTTGGGAAAGGGCGGGATTATACCGGAGTGTGGGG
>NZ_JBTEKS010000129.1:0-10595 GCF_054333355.1 Methylomagnum sp.
GTCGTGGCCTGAAGGCCACTCCCACAAGCGTGGGGAAGCCCCGGCAGGCTCTTGTTTTCAAGGAGTGATGAAGTCCCATGCGAAAACGCCGCGTCCTCTTCTTCGCCGAAGCCGTCACCCTGGCCCACGCCGCCCGGCCCGTGGTGCTGGCGAAGATGCTCGACCCCGCCCGCTACGATGTCCATCTAGCTTGGTCGCCGCGTTACGCCCATTTGTTTGGGCCGTTGCCGTTCGCCGTTCACACAATCCAGTCCATGGCCAGCGAGGTGTTCCTCGGCCATCTCCAGCGCGGCAGCCCGGTCTTCGATTTCCCGACCCTGCGTGCCTACGCGGTTGAAGACATCGCGCTAATGGAGCGGATCGACCCAGATGTGGTGGTGGGGGATTTCCGGCTGTCGCTGGCGGCCAGCGCCCCGGCGCTGGGCAAGCCGTATGTGGCCCTCATCAACGCCTATTGGAGTCCCCACGCCCGGCCCCGCTACACCGTGCCGGAACTGCCGCTGAACGCGCTGCTCGGCGTCCGGGCGAGTCAGGCGGTTTTCGATTTGGTCCGCCCGTTGGCGTTCGCGTGGCACACGGTGCCGCTGAACCGGCTGCGGCGCGTTTATGGCTTGCCGGGACTCGGGCGGGATTTGCCCACGCTGTATGCCTGGGCCGACCGGACGCTGTACCCGGACCTCCCGGAAACCGCCCCGACGTTCGGAATCCCGTCCAGCCACCGCTATCTTGGCCCGCTGTTGTGGTCCCCGGCCTGCCCGTTGCCGGACTGGTGGGACCGGCTGCCCGAGAACCGGCCCCGCATTTATCTGACCCTGGGCAGTTCCGGCGCGGCCCGGCGGTTGCCCCGGATCATCGACGCCCTGGGGACGCTGCCCGTCACCGTCATGGTGGCGACCGCTGGCGCGGCGGGTTCGCTGCCACGACCGGCCAATGTGTACGCCGCCGATTATCTGCCCGGCCTCGAAGCCAGCCAGCGGGCGGATTTGGTCATCTGCAACGGCGGCAGTCCCACCACCCAGCAAGCCCTCGCCGCCGGGGTGCCGGTGCTGGGCATTCCTCGCAATCTTGACCAGCATCTCAACACGGATTGTTTGGAACAGGCAGGGCTGGGCTTGGGCTTGCGCTCCGACGCCTTGCGGGCCGGGGCGTTGAGGCAGGCCGTCGCTTGCTTGCTTGAAGATGACGCCTTCAGGCTCAAAGCGCGGGCTATTGGGAAGAAAATGGCGGCTTATCCGACGGCGGAAGTTTTTGAGGGCGTGTTGGGGGGATTGGTCCGGTAAGGCAAACATGCGTGTTCTCAATCGGTTAGATAAAATCTCGCCGAATCCACCCTGATCGTAGCCATCCGTCCAATTCAACCGCCCCCGTGAAGCACCGAATCGACCCCAAGATCGACTGCGTTTTCAAAGCCCTGCTCGGCGCTGAGGAAAACCGCAACCTGCTTATCCATTTCCTCAACGCCGTCCTGGCGGCGGAGCTTGAAGCGCCGATCAGCGACGTTGACATCCTCAACCCCTACAACGACAAGGAGTTCCTCGACGACAAACTCAGCATCGTCGATGTCAAAGCCAGGGACAACGCCGGTCGGCTCTATCAGGTCGAAATCCAGTTGCTCAACTACCGCCACCTGCCCGCCCGCATCGCCTACACCTGGGCTGACCTTTACAGCGGGCAACTCAAAAGCGGCCAAGACTATGATCGACTCAAGCCGACCTATTAAGGACGGTGAACACCTAGACCAAGCCGCTCTTCCCGATTGGATGAACACCACAGAAATGAGGCAAGCCATGACCACACTGGAACAATTCTCCGAAAAGGAACGGAATTACCACGCCTATCAAGCCCGGCAGAACTTCCTGCGGCAACAACGCACCATCCAGAAGGAACGGGAACAGGACCGCTTGGCGCGGGAGCTGGCGCAGCGCGAACGGGAGCAGGCAGAACAAGCGCGGGCGCAGGCAGAACAGGCGCGGGCGCAAGCTGAACAGGCTCTGGAACAGGAGCGAGCGAAAAGCGTGACCGCCCTGGCGGATGCCCAGGTGGAAATCGAACGGCTCAAGGCGCTGCTTGAAGGGCGTTAAGCGCTGTACACCAGCGTTTGCCCGGATTCCGCCACGCTTCCGCTTCATCCGGGCTACATCGACCTTTGCAGCCTATCCGCTTACGATTGGTGCCAGAACGGCGTCCCCACCACGGGCGTGCTGGCTTCCGCCGAATCCCGCGCCGCCATGGCCCCGCCCAAGTAAGCCAGCCGCCCGGCCCCAATCGCTTGCTTGAACGCCTGGGCCAGCGCCACCGGATCGGCGGCCTGGGCCACGGCGGTGTTCAACAAAACGCCGTCGTAGCCCCACTCCATGACTTGGCAAGCGTGAGACGGCAACCCAATCCCGGCGTCGATAATCATCGGCACGTCGATCCGCTCGCGCAGCAGCTTCAAGGCGTAGGGATTCATCGCGCCCTGGCCGGTGCCAATGGGCGCGGCCCACGGCATGATGGCCTCGCAGCCCACATCCACCAGTCGCTTGCACAGCACCAAATCCTCGGTGCAATAGGGCAGCACCTTGAAGCCTTCCCGCAGCAGCCGCTCCGCCGCGCCCACCAGGCCCAACGTGTCCGGTTGCAGGGTGTAGTCGTCGCCGATGAGTTCCAGCTTGATCCATTCGGTCCCGAACACCTCCCGCGCCATCAGGGCGGTGGTGACGACTTCCTCCGGGCTATGGCAGCCGGCGGTGTTGGGCAGGAAGGGCAGCTTGAGTTGACCCAGCAAGTCCCAGAAGGCTTGCCCGCCGACCTCGCTGTGCGCGGCGGCTTGGCGGCGCAGGGAAACCGTCAGCATGGCGGGTTCGGCGGCTTGCACCGCTCGTTCAAGGATTTTTGGCGAAGGATAGCGGGCCGTGCCCAGCAACAATCGGCTGGGGAAGGCGGTGCCGTATAGGATGAGGGTGTCGGTAAACGTATTCACTGGATATTTCCTTGAGATTTAGGTGATTTCCGAAGATGAACTTACCTTTAACCCCCCACTCCCCCCTTAATCAGGGGGGCTTTTTCTCCCACTCCTGATAAGGGGAGGGTTGGGGAGGGGTTTCTTCGGATGCCCTACGATTTATCCACCGGCCACGGGCTGGACGATTTCCATCCGGTCGCCCGGCTGCAAGCGGGTTTCGCCGTACTGATGGCGATGGACGAAGTTCAGGTTGATTGCCACCGCGAAGGGCGGCGTGGCGCCAAAGGCTTCCAGCGCTTGGGTCAGGGTGGCGCCTTCGGGCAGGTCGAAGGTTTTCTGGTTGATGGTGATTTGCATGGTTATCAATGCCTCAGCCGGTGGCGTTCAGTTTCGTAGGGTGGGTTAGGCGCACGCTAGGTCAGGCTTGATATGGCTTCGTGGTCTACCGTGCGCCGTAACCCACCATCCTGACCTTCCCATGCGTCCCTTCAACCCGTCGCGTTCGGTCGATACAGCGCGGCCCAGGGCTGCGCCTCGCGCCAAGCGTCCCAATGGTCCCCGCCGCCAATCACATACCGGACCAGGGCCAGCGTCGCCTCGGCCATGGCCGGCGCGACCAGGAAGCCGTGCCGGTACAGGCCGTTGACCTGAATGAGCCGCTTACCATCCCAGCGAATTTCCGGCAGGTTGTCGGGCAGGGCGGGCCGACAGTTGGTGAGCATTTCCAGGATGCGGGCCTCGCCGAAGGCGGGATGGACCGAGTAGAGCGCGGACAGCAACTCCAGCGCGGAACGCACGCTGGTGGGGGAGGTGTCCTCGGTCTCGATCTGGGTGGCGCCGATGACGTAGATGCCGCCGGGCTTGGGCGCGATGTAGATGGGATAGCGCGGATGCAGCAGCCGCACCGGGCGGTGTAGTTCGACATCCGGCGAATGCACCCGGACCACCTCGCCCCGCACGCCCCGCACCGCTGACCAATCCGGTTTCGCGCCCAAGCCCCGGCAATCCAAGACCCAATCCGCGTCGGCCCGGTCCGGGGACATCTCGGTGTGCCAGTGCAGCCGCGCCGCGCTGGCCTCTAGCGCGGCGCGCAAGGCGTCGAGCGTGGCGCGGTTGTCCAATTGGCCCTCGCCCGGCAGATACAGCGCCCGGGGGAAACGGTGTCCCAGCGCCGGTTCCAAGGCTTCGATGTCGGCCCCACGCATTTCCCGTGGCCCGCCTGCGTGAAGCAATTCGGCATCCAGCGTCCGCAGCCTCGCGCCGAATTGGGCGGCTTGGTCGCGGTCCTGGGCGTGCCACAGGATGAGCGTGCCGTTCTGCTGGAAGAACACCGGCTCGGGCAGGGTCGCCAGTAGTTCGGGCCATAATTTCAGGCTGGCGAGGCCGAGCTTGACGACGATGGGTTCGGACACCACCGATTCCGCCAGCGGCGCCAACATGGCGGCGGCGATATGGGCGGCGGAGGTGGCGCCGTCCGGCCCGCCGCGCTCGTAGACATCGACGGTGTGACCGGCCCGGACCAGCGCCAGGGCGGTCAGCCGTCCCATAAGACCCGCGCCTAGCACGGCGAAACGCATGGACATGGCGGATTACCTCTGGGAAGTGGATGCGTAGAAAACGATGGTGGCCAGCGGGGCCAGCCTGGGGAAATCGGGGGCGTGTTCGGGGCGGTGCGATGTCGGCATGGCCGGTTCCTCATCTTCGGTAAAAAAGGATGAAACCGGAACCCACTTGAGTTGGGGAGGGACGGCGCCCGGAATCCGGCGCTTTGGAAACGGCTTGGATTCGGGCCATGAAACTTCCCACGCCAGCATTATCTGGATCGGGTTTAAGGGTCTCTCTCAGCGTTGCGGGCGTCCGCAAGCACCCCTGTTTCATCCGGGACCGATTAAAGCACAATCCGAATGGTAAGGAAAAGCTGGCCGGTCAAGCCCCAGGGCAATCGCGCTATATGAGGACTCTCCCGTTTTCTCCCTCTCCAGCGGGAAAGGGTTGGGGTGTGAGGGGGATTTAAATGGGATTTTTCAGCCTTAACCCTTTCAACATGCCGACCAAAAAGCTTAAGCCGAAACGGCCTGCCTTGCTGCTTGCGGGAAGAAATCTTTTTTGATCCCCTCTCCCGGTGGGAGAGGGGATAAAGCCCGGCTTCATACACATAGCGCGATTGCCCTGGGTCAAGCCCAGCCACACCGTCCTTATAGCTCAATGCCATATGCTTAGGCCGTTATAGGCTTGGTGGTTATAAAAGCCGACTCTACAATAACGAACTTTTTATCCGTAGAAGCATAAAAATGACTATCGCTTATATCATTTCGGGGTTGCTGGTGGGGTTCCTGGTGGGGCTGACGGGCGTCGGCGGTGGCTCGTTGATGACGCCGCTCTTGGTGTTCATCTTTGGCTTCGCGCCCAAGGCGGCGGTGGGCACGGACCTGCTGTTCGCCGCCATCACCAAGTGCGGCGGGGTGCTGGTCCACCACGGCAAGCATCGCTCGGTGGAATGGAAAATCGTGTTCCATCTCTGCCTGGGCAGCATCCCGGCGGCGCTGTTGGTCATTTATCTGCTGGAGAACGTGTTCACCAAGGACGAGTCCATCACCGCCATGATTACCACCAGCCTGGGGGTGGCCTTGATCTGCACCTCCCTGGCGCTGTTCCTCCGCAACCGGCTGATCTCCCGCCGCAAGGACGACGACATCGCCGTGCAACGCCTGACCCACGCCGAGCGCTATGGCCGCTGGCAATGGTTCATCACCATGCTGGTGGGGCTGTTCCTGGGGGTGCTGGTCACGCTGTCGTCGGTGGGTGCCGGGGCGCTGGGCACCATGGCGCTGTTATTCCTGTATCCCCGCCTGCCCACGGTGCGCATCGTCGGCACCGACCTGGCTCACGCCATTCCCCTGACCGCCGTCGCGGGACTCGGCCATCTGCACATGGGCAATGTGGACTTGAACCTGCTGGGCAGCCTCCTGATCGGCTCCCTGCCGGGCATTTATATCGGCAGCTTGTTGAGCGCGAAGATTCCCGAGAAAGTCCTGCGTCCGGTGTTGGCGACCTTGCTGATGATCATCGGCGTGAAGTTCGTCATTTAGCGGCCTTGGCACTGGCCTGCTCCAGTCGTCCCGGACGGCGGGCCAGCCTGAAATAAACCGGCGGGTTCTCCTCTTGGTTTAGTTCGGCGGCGCCGTAAAAGGAGCGGACCTCCCCGGCATGCAGCACGGGTTCCGTGGCGTCCTTGCCCTCGTTCTTCAAGAGCGACGAACGCCCGATTTGGACGCCGCCCTCGTCGAACAGCAGGAGGTCCAGCCGAACATACAGCGGGTCGGCCGCCTCGTTGGCCATGACGGCCTTGTATTCCCAGACCTTGCTATCGTCCTTGCCGGTCGCCGTGAAGGTGATATTGGCGACGCTATCCTGGTCAACGGGAATCACATGGTCCAGTTGCAGGGGCCGCAGTCCGGGCGAACGCGCCTTAACCTGCCGCGCCACGTCCTGCTTCAGCGAGACGAACTGGGGTTGCAGGACTTTCAATTCGCCAGCCTCGGCTTGAATCGCCTGGGTCAGCGTCCGCCGATCATTTTCAACCATCATCATCTGCGTGTAGGCCACGATCAGGGCCAAGGTTTCGACGCCCAGGGCCAAGGACAGGATAAAAATCCACACCTTCTTCCTGGGGTCGCGGCCATGCCACTGCCGCTCGTGTTCTTCCGGGCGACGCGGGCGGTGCCGTTCCCGTGGCGTGCCCGTGGCCCCGTGGGCATGTTCTTCCCCCCGTTCTGCCGGGGGTCGCCGCTCCTTAAGCGCGACACTGGAATCGTCGGGCGCGGGGCTGAATTCGTTATCGTTAAGCATCGGTCGTTCCCCGAGAGGGCTTTTTGTTCGTTGAAGCCAAGCCCGCACGGGCTGGCGATGGGACGGGTGATTGGCCGGATGGCCGTTCCGTCCCCGTACAACAGTATGCCATTACCTATCCAGGTTTTTTCGTGTGGGCCGGGACGGAAAAAATCTCCACTTCGCGGGGGGAATGTTATCCCTGACCGCCTGACCGCCCGCCCGAAGCCCCGTCTTGCGTTTCACGGATTTCATGGATGTTTCACGGCGCGTTTCATGTGAAACGCCGCGTCGGGGTTTCCGCGCCATTGGCGGGGGCGTGGCCTGGCATTTCCCAGATAACGGCCAGTCTTGCCGGGATATTGGCGTCTGGCACGCCTCATGCTGTCTTATTAGCACCGGCTAATAAGCCCTGGCCCAGCCATCACGCAACGAGGAACGCCATGATTTTCCGCCAACTTTTCGAACCCGACACCTGGACCTACACCTACCTCTTGGGCTGCGAACGCACCCACCGCGCCGTGTTGATCGACCCGGTGGCGAGCGAGGTGGACAGCTATACCGCCCTGCTCAAGCAACTCGACCTGACCCTGATCTACACCCTGGAAACCCATGTCCACGCCGACCATATCACCGGCTCGGGGCTGCTGCGCGAGCGCCTGGGCAGCAAGAGCGTGGTTCATCGCGATGCGGGCGCGATGTGCGCGGATTTGCTCGTCACCGACGGCGTGCTGTTGCAGGTGGGCGATCTGGAAATCACCGTGCGACATACGCCGGGTCACACCAACGGCTGCGTCAGCTTCGTCATGGCCGACCGGGTGTTCACCGGCGACGCGCTGTTCATCAACGGCTGTGGCCGGACCGATTTTCAGCAGGGCGACGCGGGGCGGCTCTACGACAGCATCCACCAGAAGCTCTTCACCCTGCCGCCGGACACCTTGGTCTATCCCGGCCACGACTACGTGGGCAACACCGTCTCCACCATCCGCCAGGAGATGAACAAGAATTCCCGGCTAGGCGATGGCAGGAGCCGCGAGGAATTCATCGAAATCATGAACGGCCTGGACCTGCCCTATCCCAAATACATAGACCTTGCCCTGCCCGCCAACCAGGCCTGTGGCCGGGAACCAGCGGCGCGGCACGGGTGATTGCACAGGAGCGCGGGCGTCCCGCCCGTGATTTAGTCAGGAGGAACCAACCATGACCCTGGTCATCGCCTTGGCCTTAGTGATCGGCCTGCTGCTCGGCCTGCTGGGTGGCGGCGGCTCCATCCTGACGGTGCCGGTGCTGGTCTACTTGGTTGGCCTGGACCCCAAGACCGCCATCGCCACCTCTCTGGTGGTGGTCGGCGCCACCAGCGTCATCGCTGTCATCGGCCATGCGCGGGGCGGGCGGGTGTGCTGGAAGACCGGCTACGTGTTCGGCCTGGCCGGGATGGCGGGCGCCTACGGCGGCGGACGGCTGGCGGCGTTCCTGCCGGGGCATGTGCTGCTGCTGCTGTTCGCGCTAGTCATGCTGGGCACGGCCACGGCGATGCTGAAGGGCCGCAAAGAGGAAGCCGGGCAACGCTCGGGACCGATTTGCCCCCGTAAGCTGAACATGCCCGCCGTGCTGTTCGATGGCTTGCTGGTCGGGGCGCTGAATGGCTTGGTGGGCGTGGGCGGTGGCTTCGTCATCGTCCCGGCGCTGAACCTCTTAGGGGGACTGCCGATGCACGCGGCAGTGGGCACCTCGCTGTTGGTCATCGCCATGAATTCCATGGCCGCGCTGGCGGGTTATAGCAGCCATGTCAGTATCGACCTGCATTTGGTGGGCATCGTGACCGGGGCGGCGGTGGCCGGCAGCTTGGTGGGCGGGCTGTTTTCCAAGCGGCTCAGCGGCAATGTCCTGCGGCGTGGCTTCGGCGTGTTTGTGATCGCCATCGCGGGTTATTTATTGCACCGGGAGCTAAGCTGGGAGGTGTTCAAAGAAATCCAGCGGCTGGTGTTGGAACACCGGGATTTCTTCTGGGGCTTGCTGACCGCCGCCGCCGTGTTATTACTGTACTGGCTGCGGGGAATGATCCACCATCAGGATTCATTGCGCGGGCAGCCGCATTAAGACGTAGGTCGGGCTTTAGCCCGATCCCGAGCGAAGGTGGCGTCGGGCTAAAGCCCGACCTACAAGTTAAAGAATTCGCCGTAGAGACGGCGTGTTTCCCCCCTTCGGCCAGGGACGGCCCTTTTTGGGGGACTGGCAAAAGGCGTACGGCGTTCTGGCTTAGACGCCGCCCTGGATGGACCCGGCCAGCGATAAAAAACCTTTCCTTACCGACAACCACAACAGAGGTAGAACAACATGGCTCGCATCGTAGTATTAGGCGCCGGCATCGGCGGGGTTCCGATGGCGCTGGAAATGAAGCAACTGGTCGGCAAGAATCACCAGGTCACAGTCATTTCGGATAGCCCCACCTTCCATTTCGTCCCGTCCAACCCGTGGGTGGCGGTGAACTGGCGCACGCCCGACCAGATCAAGGTGCCGCTGGCGCCGGTACTCAAGAAGCGGGACATCGAGTTCATCCAGCAAAGGGCGGCCCGCGTCCACCCCACCGAGAACCGGGTGGAACTGGCCGACGGCTCGAACGTCGATTACGACTACCTCATCATCGCCACCGGACCCAAGCTGGCCTTCGAGGAAGTGGAGGGCTTCGGCCCCGAGGGTTTCACCCAGTCGGTGTGCCATGTGGACCACGCCGCCGAGGCGGGCAAGTTCTGGGACGGCTTCGTCAAAGACCCAGGACCCATCATCGTCGGCTCCATGCAGATGGCCTCCTGCTTCGGCCCGGCCTATGAATACGTCTTCATCGCCGACGCCGACCTCCGCAAGCGGCAAATCCGCGACCGGGTGCCGATCACCTTCGTGACCTCCGAACCCTACATCGGCCATCTGGGTCTGGGCGGCGTGGGCGACACCAAGGGCATGTTGGAGAGCGAGCTGCGCCAGCACCACATCAAGTGGATCACCAACGCCAAGGTGGACAAGATCGAGGCCGGCAAGATGTACGTCACCGAGGTGGACGAGAAGGGCCAGGAGAAGCAGAAGCACGAACTGCCGTTCAAGCACTCCATGATGATTCCGGCCTTCAAGGGCGTGGACGCTGTGTTCGGCATCGACAAGCTGGTGAACCCAAGAGGCTTCGTGCTGATCGACGAATACCAGCGCAACCCCACCTACAATAACATCTACTCGGTGGGCGTGTGCGTCGCCATTCCACCGGTGGAAGCGACCCCGGTCCCGACCGGCGCGCCCAAGACCGGCTACATGATCGAGTCCATGGTGACGGCCACGGCCCACAACATCGAGGACGAACTGAACGGCAAGGAGCCGTCCCACAAGGGCACCTGGAACGCCCTGTGCCTGGCCGACCTCGGTGACACCGGCGTGGCGTTCCTCGCCAAGCCGCAGATTCCGCCGCGCAACGTCACCTGGGCCAGCAAGGGCAAGTGGGTGCATTGGATGAAGATCGCCTTTGAGTTCTACTTCATTCGCAAGATCAAGAAGGGCGTCAGCGAGCCGTTCTATGAGCGGCTGATGCTGAAGTTCATCGGCGTGATGCGTTTGAAGAAGACCTAAATCTGGTCGAATCCCGTCCCCTGGAAACCCGCCCATCGTGGCGGGTTTCTTTTGTCGACTCCCGCTGTATCCGTCTTTCCGCACCTCCCTTGACTACAATTGCGCGTTTTCCCCGCAAGCATGAACCACGACGCCCTCCATCTTTCCGACGCCCCCGATGCGAATGCTTACGCGAGCCACACGCTTGACCATCATGGCCTGGTGGCGGGCA
>NZ_JBTEKS010000130.1:0-10578 GCF_054333355.1 Methylomagnum sp.
GGGCTAAAGCCCGCTCCCACAGACCCTACGGCCCTGTCTGCTGATTAATCGGCGCCAGCAAATCCACGTCCCGCATCGCCTCGCTGATGGCGAGTGGGGCCAGCGCGGCGAGGGACACCCGCTCACCGCCCACCTCGCGGAAGGCCACCAGCGCGTAGGTCGGGCATGTATTCCCATGCCCGACCTACGATTTGGGCGGTGCCAGCAAATCCGCGTCGCGGATCAATTCGCTGACCAAGATGGCATCAAGCTCGGCGATGCTCAACTTGCGGTCGGCGTAGTGGCTGCCCAAGCGGTGGACCTCAATATGCGGGATGAGCTGCGTGGGCGTGTCGGCAATCCCGCCCAGGTGATAGCCCGGCGAGAGCGTCAATTCCGCTTGCAGCCCATCCGGTAGCCGCTTCGCGAACGACCACACATAGCCGCCATCTGCCCCGCTCTGTTCCCAGCCCCGGCTGGGAAGGCCCAGCACGGCGACCGTGGCGACCGGCTTCTCGGCGAAGCGCTCGATGCGGCCCGCCGCCCGCTCCGCGTCGGTGAGCGCGTAGGTCTCGCGGCCCAATTGCTTGAAGGGCTGGGGAATTTCGTAATCGGCGAAGATTTGCACGAAATCGCGGCCCAGCTCATCCGGCAGTTCCAAGGCGTGGACGAGACCCACCACCGCCTCCGCCGGGAGTTCATGGGTGTCGTCGCGACGGTCGGCCAGGGTCAAATCCTCCGCCACCCGAAAGGCGTCCACCAGTTGCCCATCGCGGTACACGCCCCACACCAGCCGCCTCGCCAACTGCCGCATCACCGGATGCGCGATGAATAAGCGCCGGAACACCTCCCCGCGCCAGCGGCGGCGCTCGATCATGGCCCGCTCCAGCCGGACGATTTGCAAACTGGCCATGGCCTTGGCCTCCTTCTTGATGGCCTTGAAACGCTCCACCGCCACCTTGGCCCGCGCCGCGTCGTCCTTTTGGTTGGGCTTGGGCAAATCTTTGAGGCGCGTCCCGGCGGCGTCCTTCACATAGGGCTTGAGGAATTCATCCAGGCCCACCACGAACCGGCGCGGCCCGAAATCCAGCGCCACCACGCCCTGTTCGTCTAGCTCTAAATCGGGAATCAGCCGGTCGGCCAGTTCCTCCGCCGTCAGGTCCAAGGCCTCCGCCACCTGGGTGATTTTTTGGCGGGCCTTCTCTTGCAGCGGCTTGGATTTCACTTTGTGGGCGATGCCGTGTAATTGCAGCAAGGCCCGGTCGGTGCCGATGACGGCCAGCACATCCAACCCCGCCACGGCGCGGGCCAGAGCGCCCACTGTGGGCCAGATGCGGATTCTCTCGGTCAACCGCCGGGCGGCTTCGTCATCGCCCAGCCAGCCCAGAACGTGATAAGCCCAATTCTCCTTGGGCGGCGCCCCGGCCATCTGCCAGGCGTCGAACACATCCCAAGCGAACCCGGCCAGCGACTCGGGGGTGCAGGCCGCTTTGACGGTAGCTAGGCCGACATAAGGCTCGTGCAGCTTGCCGATGGTCAGCATCCGCGCCAGATGCTCGACGGCGGTCAGCGGCAAGGCGCCGCCGCTTCGCAACCGCGGGCGACGGAACGCGGCGGGCGTGAAGAACTCGGGCAGCTTGGGCATTCGGGCCGGGACGATCAGGGCCGGATCGACCTTCAACAGCACATCCACGGCCTTAACGGCGGCGTCGCCATAGCTGGCCGCGATGCGGCGCAAGTCCGCCTCGAAGCCCTGCCCCGCCAGCCAGCGCAAGGCGAATTGGGCGTTCTCGCGGGGCACGCGCTCCTTGCCGAAGGCGGGCGGAATCAGCGCGGCGATGGCGGTCTCAGCATGGGCGCGGAGCCAGGCCATGGCGTGGGGCTGGGCCTTCTTGAGATGCTTCAGGGCGTGGGCCGCGATGGGCACCAGCCGAACGGCACGGATCGGCAGGGCCACTTGCAGCCCCACTTCGGTATCGGAAGGCATGAAGGCAAATAATCCCGGCAGGCAGGCCAGTTCGTGGCGGGCGATCAGCGCCCGAGTCCCCCAGGCTTTATGCCAGAAGGACGCTGGCAGGTGGTTCCAAAGTCCCAGCGCGGCTTGATCAGGCAGCCGCGACAGGAGGGCGGGATAACGCTGCCGGTAGCCATGGTCGTGGAGGTCTGCGCCGTCCAGCGGTTCACCGGCCAAGGCCCGCTCATGGGCGGTGTTTTTGATGCCCAATTGGTTCAGGAAATAAAGCGACTCGGGTTCGCCGGGCGGTTTGTTGCGGAGCAGCCAGTGTTGAGCGCCAATGGGCGGCTGGTCCCATGCCTCGCGCTGGTCGGCTTGCCACAGCATCGCATCGGCCTGTTCGATGGGCGCGAGGGCCAGGGTGGGCGTGGCCGGGATGCGCTTCACCCAGGGCGGATTGCGGAGCAACTCGGGCAGCGCCTCGTCCGGGGCTTCGTTGGCTTGGGACCGCGCCGCCACCAGCCCCGCGAAATAGTCCCGCTCGGCAGCAGAACAGGCCGCGAGGGCCGGTTCGACGCACTCGGGCAAGCGCAACGCCAGCGCCACCGCCCAGCTTTCCACCAGACTGGCCCGCGTGGCGGCGGCGTGTTCCACCGCGCATTTGAGCAGGGCGGCGGGCCATTGCTCGGTGAGCTTGTCGAGCGCGGCGTGGACCTCCCGGTTATCCAGCCGCGCCACCAGCAGCGGCAACAGGCCCGGAACCCTGACCCGCAAGGCGAATTCGATGAACTCGTTCCGCGAGTCCTTGGTGTCCTGGCTATCCAAGGCCAGCCCTATCAATGGCAGGGCGGCTTCCTCGCCATAAAGGTGTATGTGCAACAAGCACGCCCGGCGGGTTAGGGGAGAACTGAACCAGCGGCCCCGGAAATGTCGGCAGGCGGTCTCCACCGACATCACCGTTTCATCCAGCCACCAGGATTTTTCCATGGAGGCACCCGGCTCTACGCATTCCTCCGCCCACGCCTGTTGCTCCGGGAATAGGTAGCTAATCATGCGGTCCAGCAAGGGCGAGCGCCCGCGAAAGTCCGTCGCTGTCTTCAGGGCGGCTTGATAATCCGG
Source organism: Methylomagnum sp. (assembly GCF_054333355.1). Lineage (NCBI taxonomy): Bacteria > Pseudomonadati > Pseudomonadota > Gammaproteobacteria > Methylococcales > Methylococcaceae > Methylomagnum > Methylomagnum sp. The sequence goes on from NZ_JBTEKS010000130.1 coordinate 3,053, forward strand.
TTCCGGCGCGGCGGCCAAGGCGTGGCGCAGCCAGTGATAGATACGGTTATGGGCGATGGCCTCGCCGGTTTCCAGCACCACCCGGACGGCGAAGGCCAGGGAGTGGGCGGCGCTGGCAGCCTGGATGACCCATTCCAGGCTGGATGTGCCTTGTAACCAGTCCCGTCCACGAGCAGCGCACTGGGCGAAGACCGCCACCCAATAGCCAAGGTCCGGGCGGCGCAGCCGTTCGGCGGTGAGCTGGTCCGTCGCTTCGGCCTGGGTCCAAGGCGTGCCCCCCAAGCCTAAAGCCGCCGCCAATTCCAGCCAGCGCACTTGGATTTTCTGCAAATGATGGGAACTCAGGTCGGCAGAAAATATGGGCGGATTGGGCAGGCACGCGACGGGCATGGCGAAGGGCGGAACATGGACGCCCCGGATGATGGGCAGCTTGGCGCGGAATTTGTCGGTCCACTCGAAGCCGCCAGTGGGCCAGTCGATTTGGGGGGAAATAGTCATGGGGATTTTCCTTTTAGGACTTACACAGCTTTTGGCTTGTAGTCCCGCCTTCAGACGGTTTTTTGCCGCCTGAAGGCGGGGCTACGAACTCTGTTTAAACCATTGAGAAGTTTGTGGGGCGGGCAGGTATTCCCATGCCCGACGATCCGCAGCCATCATCCGTGCGTCGGGCATGGGTACATGCCCGATCTACAGGGCTGTTCGTTCCAGCCAGACAGCTATCCATCCAGCATCGCCCACAGGTACTCTATTCCGTTTTGAAGCAACCACACTCAGGGCCTTTTTTATCGTGACAGACCCTTACCGCTTAGTAACCGCTCTCGAATTCGACGACCTCGGAAACGGCCAATGGGCGCGCCGTTTTCATTACCCCGCGACCGGCGAATACGTCATCACCGTCGATATTCCCCGCCAAGCCATCCATTACCCGAAACCCATCGTATTGGGGGACCGCACCACCAGCAATTTCGACCATGACGAGAATTTTGTCGTGTTGGAATGCGTTTGCCGACTGCTGGCGAAGGGCTACGATCCGGCCACGTTGATTCTGGAGAAACGCTATCAAGTGGGCCGGGGCGCGTCCGGTGGCAAAAGCGACATCACCGTGCTGCATCGCGTCCCCGATCCCACCGAACAGGAGAATGCCCCGCCGCTGCTCATCATCGAGTGCAAGACCTTCGGTCCCGAGCACGACGCAGAGAAGCGCAAGACCATCGAAGAGGGTGGCCAGCTTTTCGGCTACTTGCAACAGGATCGCAGTGCGACCCACCTGTGCATCTACTCGTCGCAGTTGTTCGAACTGACCGGCGAGATCGAATACCGCTGCGACATCGTTCCGGTCGTGGATTCGCCCGAAGCCCGCAAGAAATTCGAGGACAAGGAGAAGGCCGAGAGCCACAGCGCCGCCCGCCTCGCCGTGCCGCTGTTCGAGTACGCCTATAACCGCGAAACGCTGCATCACGCCTGGAAAACCACCTACGGCGGACAATTCCTCGACCGGGGCATTTTCGAGGAGGAATTCACGCCGTATTCCATCGGCTACCAGCCGCGCCGCCGCAAAGACCTCAAGGAGTTCAGCGGCGAGAACGGCAGTGTCAAAGCCTTCAACCAGTTCATGGAAATCCTCCGGCACAACAATGTGTCGGACAAGGAGAACGCCTTTAACCGGCTGTGCGCCATCATTCTCGCCAAGCTGGTGGACGAGGAGCGCGGTGAGGACGATATCCTCGATTTCCAATGGTTTCCCCACCGCGACACGCCGGAAGACCTCATTGACCGTCTGCAACGCCTGTACAAGCGCGGCATGAAGGATTCGCTGGGCGAGGACATCACCTATTTCGAGGAAAAGGACATCGACAATGCGTTCATGGCCCACAAGCGGGATATGGCGCGGAACGAGGTGAAGAAAATCTTCCGCGCCCTCAAGTTCTACACGAACAATGATTTCGCTTTCAAAGAGGTCCACAACCGCAAGCTGTTCGAGCAGAACACCCAGGTGGTGCGGGAAGTGGTGGAGTTGTTCCAGGGCTACCGGCTGAAGTACACCAGCAAGCAGGCGTTCCTCGGCAACCTGTTCGAGCTGTTGCTGAACAGCGGTTTCAAGCAATCCGAAGGGCAGTTTTTCACCCCCGTCCCCATCGCCCGCTTCATCGTCCGCTGCCTGCCGCTGCGTGAGCGCATCGCCGCCACCCACGAGGCCGGGCAGTTGCGGGTGTTGCCGCGTCTGATGGACTACGCCTGCGGCAGCGCCCATTTCCTGACCGAGGCCATCGAGGAGTTGCAGGAAGATTTGGCGGCGCTGGATTTGCCGGAAGCCGCCAGCACCACTTGGGCGCGGGATTGCGTGTGGGGCATCGAGAAGGATTACCGGCTGGCCCGCACCGCCAAGATCGCGCTGTTCCTGCACGGGGCCGGTGACGCCAACATCCTGCACGCCGACGGCCTGGACCACGACGATGCCATCCTGCCCAAGCCCGGCACGCTGGATGTGCTCATCGCCAATCCGCCGTATTCGGTGAAGGATTTCAAACAGCATTTGGGCTTGCGGGGCAATAGCTTCACCCTGCTGCCCCACTTGACCGCGAGCAGCAGCGAAATCGAGGCGCTGTTCATCGAGCGGGCCGCGCAGTTGCTCACGGTGGGCGGGCTGGCCGGGCTGATCCTGCCCGCCTCGATCCTCAGCAACGGCGGCATTTATCAGCGTGCCCGCGCTTTGTTGCTGGAAAAGTTTCTGCTGCGGGGCATCGTCGAACTGGGCAGCAGCGCCTTCATCGCCACCGGCACCAACACCATTGTGTTGCTGTTGGAGCGCCGTTCCGATCTGCATCTGGAGCATGTCCGAATCCGCGCCGATGTGCTGTTCATTGAGGGCGACCAACCCAACGACGTTGATTTTGCCGATAGCGACGCGCTGTCGGCCTACTGCGCGGCGGCGGGTTTGGAGTTCGGTTTGTATCGCCAATGGCTGGCCGATCCGGCGGGCGAATTGCCGCCGGAGTTGGAAGCCGCGCCGCTGTTCGTGGCCTATCAGCGGGAGTTCGATGGGCTGGCCGAGACGCGCAAGCGCAAGGAGCAGAAGTCGTTTTTGAAGCAGGCCGAAGAGGAGCGGCGGGCGGAGTTGCGCGGCAAGTTCCTGCGCTATTGCCGGGAGGCGGAGCGGGTCAAGTTCGTGTATTTCGCCTTGGCGCATATCGGGCGGTTGAAGAAGGGCGAGATCGTGCCGCAATGGACCACGGTGCTGCGCGGCCCGGAGGGCAAGGCTGGCGAGCAGGTGTTTCTCGGCTACAAGTGGAGCCAGCGGCGCGGGGCGGAGGGCTTGGTGTTTTTGCGGGAGCCTTATGACGGCGGGGCCTTGTACACCCCCGGCCTGGATGGCCGGGACGAGCCGCCCGGCAAGGCGGCGCATTATTTCCGGCGGGCGTTTCTGGGTGAAGAGGTCGGGGATGTGCCGGACGGTTCGCCGCTGGCCGGGTTGCTGCGGGCCGCGCCCACGGCGGCGTTTTTCGATTTCTCGCGGACGGGTTGTGATTTGGCGCTTCAATTATCGCCGCAGCAATTAGCGATAGCTCTTGAATTTGCTACCAAATACCCGCTTGAAGCGCTGTCCAATATTTTGGAAATCAACCCGCCGAAGGATTTTGCCAATCTCGATGAAAATAGTGAGGTTTCATTTATTGAAATGGCGAGCGTCAGCGATAAGGGCTATGTAGAGACGGTCGTGACGAGGAAACTCTCTGAGGTTAAAGCAGGGTATACGCAGTTCCGGGAAAAGGATGTCATTCTCGCCAAAATTACTCCGTGTATGGAAAACGGAAAAATAGCTTTCTTAGATAAGCTCCCGACCAAAATTGGGTTTGGTAGCACCGAGTTTTTCGTACTGCGTTCCAAGGAAGAAACTACCGCAAAATATATTTACTATCACCTTAATTGCGAGGAATTTCGGCAGGTTGCAGCCCAAGCCATGACGGGCGCGAGCGGTCATCGCCGGGTGCCTAAATCGTTTTTAGAAACTCTGCGGCTCCCTTTTCCACCTCCATCGGTACAAAAGAGTATTGTGAAAGCGATAGAGGATCTACAAAGAAAAGCGCGGACCTACGTAATCAAAGACCTTGATGCGCAAATACGGAAAATTTTGCTGGACGGTATTCGCTAACCCGGACGGAATTCTAATACCCCTACTGGAGCGTTTTCGCTCCGACCATGCCGACTGAGCACAAAAGGTAGGTCGGACATGTGCTCATACCCGACGTTTCCAGCCTCAGGGACGTTTAGTCAGTCATGGAATACATGCCCGACCTACGATTTGAGCGGCGCCAATAAATCCGCGTCGCGGATGATCTCGCTGACCAAAATCGGGTCCAGTCCGGCGAGGTCAACCACACCATCCTTGCCCCAGGTGCCCTGGCGGCGCACCGTGATGCTGGGTATGCTCTGCTCCGGCTCGTAGGACATCTCACCCACCACCGTGCCCGGATCAAGCTGCAACTCCGCCTCCAGCCCGCCGGGCAAGCGCTTGACGAACTCGCCCACCCAGCCCGCGTCCTGTGCCTCGCCCCGTTCCCAGCCCCTATTAATCAGCCCCATCACGCTGCCGGTGGCGACCTTCTTGGCCTTGAAGCGCTCGATGAGATTGCTGCGGCGCTCCTCGTCGGTCAGGGCGTAGGTCTCCCGGCCCAGTTGCTTGAAGGGCTGGATGATTTCGTAATCGCCGAAAATCTGGCCGAAGTCGCGGCGGATGTCCTCCGGCATTTCCAGGATGTGGGCGAGTCCGACGGCGGCGTCTTCCGGCAGGCTATAAAAATCGTCGTTGTGGTCGGCCAAGCTCAGGTCTTCCGCCACCCGGAACGCCTCGGCGAACTGGCCGTCGCGGTACACGCCCCACACCAGCCGCCGCGCCAGGTGCCGCAGCAGCGGATGTTCCAGAAAAAACCGCCGGAATTCTTCGCCCGTCCAACGGCGGCGGTGGCACATGGCGAGTTCCAGCCGGGTCACTTGCAAGCTGGCGATGGCCTTGGCGTCCTTCTTGATGGCCTTGAATAGCTCCACTGCCGCGCCCGCCCGCTCGGCGTCGTCACTTTTGTTGGGCTTGGGCAAGTCCTTGAGGCGAGCACCCGTCTCGTCCTTCACGAAGGGTTTCAGTGCCTCGTCGAAGCCGACGAAGAACCGGCGCGGCCCGAAATCCAGCACCGCCGTGCCCTGTTCGTCCAGCCCCAAATCGGGCACCAGTCGGTCGGCCAGTTCTTCGGCGGTGAAGCCACGGGCCTCGGCGACCTGAGTGATTTTCTCCTTGGCCTTGTCCTGCAAGCCCTTGAATTTCACCTTTTGGGCGATGCCGTTGAGGTGCATCAAGGCCACGTCGGTGCCGATGGCGGCGAGGATGTCCAGCCCCGTGACGGCGCGGGCGTGGGCGGCTTCGCCGGGCCATTCGCGGATTTTCGGGGCGAGGCGGCGGGCGGTTTCGTCGTCGCCCAGCAGGCCCAGCGCGGTGAAGGCCCAGCCCTCCTTGCTCGGGGCGGTGGCGGCCAGCCACGCCTCGAACACGTCCCAGGCGAACTCGGCCAGCGAGGCGTGGGTGCAGGCGTTCTTGACGATGTCCAGCCCGGCGTAGGGTTCGTCGAGCTTGCTGATGGTGAGCATCCGGCCCAGATGCTCGACGGCGACGAGCGGCAAGGCGCCCCCGTCCATTAGGACCGGGCGGCGGAAGGCGGCGGGCACGAAGAAGCCGGGCAGCTTGGGCATTTTCGCCGGGACGATCAGGGCCGGGTCGGCACCGAGCAGCCGGTCCACGGCGTCGGCGGCGGTGTCGCCGTAGCTGACGGCGATGCGGCGGACTTCGTCCCCGAAGCCGTCCTGAGCCAGCCAGCGCAGGGCATATTGGGCGTTGTCGCGGGGCGCCCGGTCCTTGCCGAAGGCGGGGGGAATCAGGGCGGTGATGGCGGTTTCAGAGTGGGCGCGGAGCCAAGCCGTGGCGTGGGCGCGGGCTTTTTTGAGGTTTTTCAGGGCGTGGGTGGCAAGCGGGGCGAAGTCGGCACATCGGAACGGCAGCGCCAAGGCCAGTCCTTCTTCCAGGCGGGCGGCGGCATAAGCCAGCAAGCCGGGCAACGCTGCGAGTTCATGGCGGGCGACCAGGGCGGGCAATGAGCTTTTATTCCAGTCATGCCAGATGTTCGGCGGCAGACCATTCCAAACCGTTATCGCCGCGAGGTCGGGCAGCATGAGCAACAGGGCTGGGGATTCGTAGTAATGGTCTTTTTTGATGAGGTCGTCAGAACTGAGCGGTTCCCCCGCTAAGACCTTCGCGTAGGCATTGAACCTGATGGGCAGGCGGTTCAGACAATAGGTTTCCGGGGTCAGGTCGGGGGTTTGTTGCTGTAGCTGCCCCAAATGATGGGCGATCCAAGGCGCGGCTTCATCAACAGTCCAAGTCGCCTTAGCGCCTTCCGGCCAAACCATTTCCCCGGCCTGTCCCAGCGGCACGAGGACAAGAGCGGGCAAGGGTTCGGGCCGCTTTTTCAAGGTCCACGGCGGGTTCCGCAGCAATTCGGGCAGCGCCTCCACCGGGGCTTCCTCCGGCTGGGCCAGTTCGATCAATAAGCCTTGAAAACGCTCCCGCTCGGCGGCGCTGCAAGCCGCCAGGGCCGGGGCCACGCACTCGGGGAAACGCAGCGCCAGCCGCGCCGCCCAGCCTTCCAGGCCACGGTCATGGCGGGCCACGGCCTGTTCGATGGCGGTTTTGAGGGTGGCGATGGGCCATTCCCCGGCCACATCGTCCAGCGCCACGCGGACCTCCTTGTTGTCGAACCGGCCCACCAGCGCCGGAATCAGGGCGGGAACCCGCATCCGCCGCAACAGCTTCACGAACTTGGCCGTGTCGTCCTTGCCGCTCGCCTTGTCCACCAGCATTTCCAGGAAGGGAAACGCGGCCTCGCCGTGCAGCTGCACTTGCAGCAAGGCCGTCGGCGGCGTGTCATACGCGCTCACATAACGACGGCGGTAATAGCGGCAGGCCATTTCGACGGACATGACGGTTCCAGCCAGCCACCACCAGCCGTCATTGCCACTGGATTGGGCCACGCATTCCTCCGCCCATTCGCGCATTTCCGGGAAGAGATAGCTCACGATGCAATCCAGCTTATCCGTGCGGCCCCGGAAGTCCCCGGCGGTTTGGCGGGCGGCGAGGTAGTCGTCCTCCGGGGCGGCGGCCAGCGCGTGGCGCAGGAATTCGTAGGCGTTACGCATGACATACGAATGGTTCTGGCCGCTACCGGCTTCCGCCAACCACAGCAAAAGCCCGGTGGCGAACGCCGGGGAGTGCAGCACAAGGGTGGCCCGCACCGCCCACAGCAGATGCCGCTGCTGGTTATAGTCGGCCCGCGCCGCGCATTGAACGATCAGCTCATGCCAATAATCGGGATCATCGCCCCGCAGCAAATCGGGCTTCAATTTCTCCAGCGCTTCGGCCATTGTCCAGCAGCGCACCATGCCCGCTAGCCCTGTCCATAGCCGTTGCATCCAGGCGTAGGGGTTGT
>NZ_JBTEKS010000131.1:0-10471 GCF_054333355.1 Methylomagnum sp.
CGATCTTCGAGGTGGCCTCGCGGGCGTTCTCGGCCAGCCTTTGCACTTCGTTCGCCACCACCGCGAAGCCGCGCCCCGCCTCACCGGCGGAGGCCGCGTGCATGGAGGCGTTGAGGGCGAGGATGTGGGTGCGCTCGGCGATGCTGTTGATGAGGCTGACCACGCCGCCGATTTCCTGGGAGCGCTCGCCCAGCCGCTTGATGCGCTTTTCCGTCTCGCGGATGGTGTCGCGGATGGCGGTGATGCCCTGGACCGTCCCCAACACCGTGTCCTGCGCCCGTTCGGTGTTCTTGATGGCTTTTTCCGCCGCCTCGTTGCAGGCCGACGCCAAGCGGGCGATTTCCTGCATGACCTCGGAGGCCCGGCTCAGTTCGGCGGTGGCCTGTTCCACCTCGCGCTTGTCCTCCGTCGCCACCTGGATCACGGTATCGGACTGGGTTTTAACCAACTGCGAGACGTTGGCGACGCTCCGGGCGATGTCGGTCACCCGGTTCAATACCTTGGCGGTCTCGCCGGAAAGCAGGTTCAAGGCGTCCGCCACCGGGCCGGTCACGTCCTCGGCCACCGGCACCCTGACCGTCAGGTCCCTCTGGGCCAGCTGGGCCACGGCCTGGAGCAACTCGATGATGGAGTTGTTGAGGGCGTCGTTCTCCCGTTGAATCTTGGCGCTGACCGCCTCCCGCTGGTCCACCATCATGTCGAACTGGCGCCCCAGGGCACCGATTTCGTCGAAGCTTTCCAGGTGGGCGCGCACCGTGCTGTCGCCGGAGGCCAGTTTATCCATGACGCCCACCAGATGGCCGATGGGGTTGGTGATGGAACGGCTGATATAGAAAGCGATCAGGGCGCCCACCAGGAACACGGCCAGGATGACGCCAGAAATGGTGATCTGGGCTTGTCGTGCCGAGGCCACGCGTTGCGCCAACAGCTCGTCAAGGGAGAGCGAGCCCGCGTCCAACAGCTTGAATGCTTCGTTGATGGCCTGGGTGTATTGGGTGTAATAGTCGGTGGAGGAAAAATTCGGATTGTCGGCGCCGATGATTTCGGTTTGCGAGAGGTCAAGCACCTTGTCGCCCATGCCGATGGCGCTGGCGGTCAGAGCATCCAGGCTGGCCTTAAGCTGTGGGGAGGCCACGCCTGCCTTTTCCAGGTCGCGCTGCAAGGCGGTCAGACGGTCTCTGGCGAGGTTGGTCATCGTGCCCAGCTTGGTGCGGTCTTGCAGGGTCACGGCGTTGGCTGACGCGGCGGGTCCCGTTCCCTGCTTGGCGGCTTTGGCGAGCAGACCGGTACCCCAGCCACGGGCCTGACCCAGATATTCGGTGAGGGAGGGGCCGTCGGACAGAATCGCTTGGATCAGGAAGTAGGATTCCGCTGCCGGGTCCAGGGACAACCCGTAATAGTCCACCACCCGATCCAGGGCGTCGAGCATCTGGGTGATGAGTTGGGTATGGGCGTCGAAGTTCTTGGGTGCGGCGACCGAGCGGGACACCACGGCCTGGGAGATTTGCGGCCAGCTCTTCTGGACGTCCAGCCAGAGTTTCCGCAGGTCCTCGTCCTGAATCGACGCGGCCATGGCGCTGAAGGCCGCGATGTGCTGGTCGGCGAGGTCGCGGGTGGTCTTTTCTTCGCCGGCCAGCGCCTCGTTGCCGTTTAAGAGGCCGGTGGAAGAACCGCGATGCCTGGGCAACACCTGCACCAGGGCCAGCAGTTCCTTGACGGGCGCGAGGCCGTCGCGCTCGAGTACGGAGGCGTTGATGGATTCCTGCTCGGCTTTGAAGAAGTAGTAGAACGGCACGGCCACCAGCATGGCGGCGACCACACCCAGAATGGCGAATTTTTGCCAAAGCAGAAGCCTGCTGAACAGGCTGGCGCTGACTTGTCGTTGTTGTGTAGCCATAGTTTTTGCTTCTCGGTTCGTGAGAGAAAGGGAACTACCAGGGTCGCGTCAATTCCAAGGCCACCCCACCTTCAGGAAGAAAGCAGCCGGTCCAGCCGCAGGATCGGCACCGCCGAACGCGGTCCCTCCGGCTGGAAGCAGGCGCTGGCGTAGGGTCGCCAGACCTCCAACCAAGAGGGAAAGGCGCAGGCTTGTTCGTCGGCCACCTCAGAGCGCCAGGGAATGGCTTCCAGCCGCAGGGCGCCGTATTCGAAATGGTCGGTGGCGACCGGCTGGTAGGCCACGATGCCGATCACTCCGTCTTTGGCAATCGGCCCCGGACTCCAGCCCGGCACCCCGAAGCGCGCCCTTAAGTCCATGAGCGGCACGATCCGGTCTTGCCACATCACGACATGTCGGCAATGGGCCGGCGCACGGGGCACGTCGAACAGGACGGGGCGGTCGAGCAGGATGTGGACGAGTTCGAATTCGCCCACGGCGGCGGACATGGCCTTGGTGATGGGAAGCATCCAGGCGGTGGCCCTGCTCATGTCGCCAGCCTCCCCAGCCAACGCTCCAAGGCGTGGGCGGAGCTGACGCACAGGACTTCGCCGTCCCAGAGCGCCAGCCCCAGCAATGGCGACGGCTGGCGGTCCATGCAGGGCGGCACCGGATGCAGCGTCAGCCGGCTCCGCTCCGCCACCCACACCCGCTCGCACAATACGCCGAAGGCGCGTTGCCGATGCCGCATCAGGACGGCGACCCTTTGGGGTTCGGGCCGGGCCGGAAGCAACTCGAAATCCGGGGACAGGGCGTACACCGGCCACTCCGCCCCCGCTTGGTCGAACCGCCCCACCGCGCCGGACTTTCCGGCGGGGGCCATGTCGATGACGGGTTCCAGGGCGTGGATGTCGCCTTGGGGGATCAGCCAGTGGGTTCCGCCCAGGTCCAGGCACACGAAGTCGCCGGTGGGGCCGATTTCCTCCAAGCCGCGCCTCGCCATCAGGCCCGTCCCTTCCGCACCCGGCTGGCGGTGCCTTCCATCAGGTCGCGCATCGTCGCCAGCAGATCCTCATCCTTGACCGGCTTGGTGAAATAGCCGTCGATGCCGGCCTGTTCGGCCAGTTGGCGGTGCTTCTGGGTGGTCCGCGACGTCACCATCAAGACCGGCAAATCCTTGAGTCCTGGCCGGGCGCGGATGTGGGAGGTCAGTTCGATGCCGTTCATGCGGGGCATTTCCAGGTCGGTCAACACGATGTCCGGCTTGGTGTGCGCCAACAGTTCCGCCGCTTCCAGGCCATCGCGGGCGGCCCGCACCCGGAATCCGGCGTCCTCCAGCAGTTGTTCCAGGGCGCGGCGCTGGCTGAGGGAGTCGTCCACCACCAACGCGGTCGGCAGCCTCGGCTCTTCGTCCACCACCTTCACTGCGACGGATGGCCCGGCCAGCGTCCGGTGGGGAGCGTGTTCCGTCAGCCGCAGCAGCGCCGGAATGTCCAGCACCGGCGTGACTGAGCCGTCACCCAGGATGGTGGCACCGATCAGTCCCGGAATCTTGGGGATGTAATGGCCGAAGTTCTTAATCACGATGTCCCGGCTGTCGGTGATGCTGTCCACCAGGACCGCCGTGGCCGCGTCGCCATGCTGCACCAACAGCACGGCACCGTGGATAGTCTCGCCGCGCCGCCGGTCCTCCACATGCAGGAGGTCTTTGAGCCGCGCCACCGGATACAACGCCTCGCCCAACAACAGCACCTGGCCATGGCCCAAGTCGCGCAATTCGCCGTCGCCGGAATAAATGATCTGCATCAGCCCCTTGTTGGCTATCGCCACCCGGTGCGGACCGGCATAGGCCAGCAGTGCGTGGGAACGGCTCAGGGGCAGGGGCACCTTCATCTCGATATTGAGGCCCCGGCCCGGCGTGGAGTACAGGGCCAGCGTCCCGCCCATGGCGGCGATGCGGGCCTGGACCACGTCCATGCCTACGCCGCGCCCGGAGGTTTGGGTCGATTGGGTGCGGGTGGAGAAGTTCGGGCGCAGGATCAGTCGTTCCAGTTCCGCGTCGGGGACTTCCTGGCCGGGGCGCAAGAGTCCCCGGCTCTCGCCGGTGGCGCGGATGGCGGCAAGGTTCAGGCCGCGCCCGTCGTCGCGGCAATGGACCACGATGCTGTTGCCTTCCCGGTCGAACTCGAAGGTCAGATGGCCCGTGCGGGGTTTGCCTAGGGCCACGCGCTCGTCCTCGTCTTCCAGGCCGTGATCGACCGCGTTGCGCAGGATATGCATGAGCGGATCGACCAAGGCGTTGAGCGTGTCGCCGTCGATGGGGAGGCTCTCGCCGGTCAAGGCCAGTTCGGCCTGCTTCCCGGTCAGGCGGCAGGTCTGCCGGAGGCTCCGTTGCAGGCGCGGCGCGATGGAGGCGATGGGCACCAGGCGGGTCTGCATGACCGCTTCCTGGGTGTCGATGACCAGGTGTTGCTGGTATTCCAGCACCTCGCCCAGGTGTTCCAGTTCCTTTTTGATGTCCAGCCCGGTCTGGCGGGCATCGACCGTCGCCTCGACCATGCGGCGGCTGACGGTGTATAGCTCGTTGTATTGATCCATTTCCAGGGAATCGAAACCGGCCTTCGCGGTGCCGAAGCGGCCCGTCATGTCCTTGACATCGATCATCTGCTCCAACTCGGCCCCCAGTTGCCGCAGCAGGCCGAACTGCGTCTCCATGCTTTGCAGTTGGTTGGTGAGGCGGCGCAGGCGTTCCTGGGCCTGGCTGTTGAGGATGATGCTTTCGCCGGACAGCCGGAACAGATACTCGATCCGGTCGGTGGGTACCCGGATCATGGGCGTCTGGGCCGCTGGTTCCGAGTCCGCCGGACCACCCGCCTCGTCGGCGGCATCCGCCCGGCTTGGCTCGGAAGTCTCGGGCGGTTCGGATGACTGGGCGGGGCGGCGGGGCGGCGGGGCTTCCTGGTCCGTGGCCGGGAGGCCTTCCCGGTCGATCCGGTTGGCCCAGTCCATGATTCCCTGCAACACGTCTTGAGCCTCGCCGGGCGGGTCGCCCAGTCCCAGCAGCGCCTCGCTCATGCCTTCCAGGCAGTCGGCGGCGTCGATGATGGAATCCAGCAGGACAGTGCCGGGGGTTTTGTGTTCCTTGGCGCAGACCAGCAGGATGTCTTCCAGGTGGTGGGTCAACACCGCGATGCCCCGGATGCCCACGGTATTGGCGGCCCCTTTGAGGGTGTGCGCGACGCGCTGGGCGATTTCGATGTCCGCCTGACCGCCGCCGGACCGCAGCCGCAGCAGGGCCGTGGAAAGCTGCTCGGTATAGCCGGGCAGGTCGTGCAACAGCAGTTCCAGCAATTCCCGGTTCACGTCGCCGGGCAGCGCCAGGGAGACATCCTCGGCCTTGGCCTCCTGCGGGCGGACCGGCTCCGGCTGGTTGCCCACGGTCATATCGCTGGTCCGCATGAGATTCAGGATCGCCGCGCCTTCCTCGGCCAGCAGCGGTTTCGGCCAGCCCTCATCACTCAGGGAGGCCAACATGGCTTGTCCCGCCGCCTCGTTGTCGAAGTCCGGCAGATAGGCCTTGACCTGGGCCAACCATCGCCCCAATAGGACGGGGGCCTTGTCGTCGAAGGGAGCCTGCCCATAGCGGTAGCACTCGATACTGGAACCGACTTGCACACAGGCCTTGGTCAGTCCCTCGAAGCCCACCGTCTTGCTGGCGCGGGCGAAGCGCTCCAGGCTTTCTTCGATGCGTTCCAGACCTTCCCCGAATGCGGCGGGATTTTCCAGCAGGGCACTCAGCGCCATCTCCACCGCGCCCGCCGCCAGCAGCAGCAGCTCGATGAGTTCGCGCACCGCCCGCGGCCGCGCCGACAGGTCTATCCGGGGCGCGGCGCAGACTGGCTCAATGGGCGCAGATGGCGTGGAAGCTTTTTCGGGGGGTGCGGGGGACAGGGCCAGGGTGGATTCCACCGCTGCGACCGTTGGTTCGGACTCAGCCGTTGCGGCCGCCGGTTCGGACTCGGCCAGTTCATCGCCTCCCCAGGCCCGCAAGCCCTCTTCGAGCATGGTGAATTCCTCGTCGGCGAGGGGCAGGCTCCACTCCGGGCGGCGCAGGAACTCGAGGATGTCCCCGGTGGCTGCGCCGGGCGATTGCAGGTAGTTCTCGATCAGCCCCGGCCAGCCGTCGAGCAGGGCCGACAGGTCGGGTCTGGACGCCGCCAGCGGTCCCGACGGCATCTCGTTCAGGGCTTCCATCAGCAGCAGGCAGGCATCCTGCAACCCGCGCAGATCGTCGAAAGCGGCTTGGTCGGCCAAGCGCTCCAATTTATCGACATGATCCTGCACGGTGCGGGCCTGCCCAAGGGTTGCCTGATCCGCTTCGACAGGCGGCACCGGCTCGTCCGACGGGTATAAAAGCTGTTGGGTCATAGGGCTGTCACTTCGGTTGGAGGGCCGACAGGCACCGTCATCCGCCATGTCCCGTGGCGATTTGGTGCCCAAGCTGCTTGAACAATGCCTCGAACTGGACCTTGAGCCAGATTTGGTTGCGGTGCAGATGCGCCGCCAGGACGAAGGCTTGCAACGCGGCGGGCAAGGGCGGCAATTGCGCCAGCGGTGCCGCCAGGCTGCCCATGACTTCGGGAAGGCCATCGACCCACAGGGCCACGGACTTTTCCTCGCGGCCAATGACGAACAAAGAGCGCTTCCTAGGGTCGGTCGGCTCATTGTCCAGCCACAGCCGCAAATCGAAGGCCGGCGCCAAGTTGCCGCGCAAGTCCAACAGGCCACTGAACCAGGCCGGGGCATTGGGGATCGGGTTGACCTGGGTTTTCCCGAGCACCTCGCAAGAGGTGTCGGCTTCCACCAGAAAGCCCAGGCTTCCCACGCGGAAACCGAACAGGGCCTCCTCCCGCGCCAGCGGGGCGGTGCTTCCCACCTCGATGGCATGGGGCCGGACGCGGGTCAGGGCCTCGGAGGGGGTGAGCCAATTCGCTTCACCCGGCTTGACGGTTTCGACGGGGGTGTCCATGGGCTTGCGTCATGCGGATGGGGGGTACGGGGTATCGCCGCGCTAGACCGATGCCAGGCGGTCCAGGATTTCGCGCCGGTCGTAGGGCTTGCCGATCAGGTCGCGGGCGCCCTGCATTTGCGCCCAGACCCGGTCCGCCTTTTGGTTCTTGGTGCTGACGAAGAACACCGGGATGTGCTTGGTGTCGGAATCGTCCCGCAGGGTGCGGCAGGCCGCGAATCCGTCCATGCCGGGCATGACGATGTCCAGGAAGATGGCATCGGGCTTTTCCGATTTAGCTTTTTGCACGGCCTCCGCGCCGTCGGTGGCGACGATCAGCAAGCAGTTGGAGTCCTGCAAGGCGTTCTTCAGGTTCATGAGGTCGGTTTGTGAATCATCGCAGATTAAGACTTTACGGATAGCCATGGGAATACCCTTTTAAATGAATGAAATTCGCCCAGAAAGGAAGTGTATGCCGGTAGCGGGAAAATGCCTGGGTTTATAGCACTTGTAACCATGCCGAAAGTTGATTGGCAAGCCTTTCAGTCCTCCTTTTGAATGGGTTTTTAGTGAAGTTCCTTGCTAATCGGGTAATTTTTAACGCGGCCATGTCCTTGGATTTTGGGAGCGTTTACGCCAAGCCCTCAGCATTGGCATGGTTATTACCTTACGACAATCCCTGGCAAGCCTCTGGATTTAAATATTCGCTTGGCTGAATCGCAAGATTTCGATAGGCCGAACCCGCTCGGCAAAATCATATCCATGGAGCCGCAACCGACCCTTCATGTTGGCCTTTGCTTGATTATTGGGGCTTATACTCCCTCAACCAAGCCAGTATCCGCGAGGCGAGCTTTTTGAATTCTTCCGGTTGAATGGGTTTGGTGACATAGGTGGTGCATCCCGCCATGACCCCCTTCACCTCGTCCAACGGAGAGGTTTTTCCCGTCACCATAATGATAGGCGTTTTTTTATATCCTGGAACTTTGCGCAGCTTGGAGCAGGTTTCATAGCCATCCATACCGGGCATCATTACATCCAAAAACACTAGGTCGTAGGGTGTGGCCACAGCCTTCTCCAATGCTTGCTCGCCACTGTCGGCAAAATGGATCGCCGTGATTTGATCCAGCGTCGCCAAGTTCAATTCGATGGACTTTTGCATGGCGGCGCTATCATCCACCACCAGCGCACGGTAGCCGGAGGCGACTTCCGGCATTGGAGCGACCGCGGGCGGCGGGGATTGTGATGGGGTGGTCGGCGCCTGAGGGGGTGTATCCGCCGGGCGCGGGCGTTCTTCCGCCAAGGCGCGATGCGCCACTGCCGACGGCGGGGTTGCCTCGATGAGGGAAAGGGGACGAGCCTCCTGTGCCGGGCCAGATTCTGCGCTAACGGAGCGGGCGGCGGGCTGGGCGGGCGCCGCTTGCGGTCCACGGACGGGAATCTTATCGAACACGCCCAACACCCGGGTGGCCATCAACATGCCCCGAATGTGGTGGGCGAGGTGCTCGCTCAGGGGGCCGCGGCTGACCGCAACCACTGGAATATCGCGCCCCCCGTCAAGGATCGCGGCCTTTTCCATCAAAGCGGCGGGGTTGTCGTAATTCACCAGAAGGATGTCCGCCTCTGGGGCTTTCCCGGCGAGGCGGGGAATCGCGATGTAGCGGCGCGTTTCGGGCGCGAGCTGAAAAATCTTTTTTAACCTATCTTCATCCGCCGCCTCGAATCCCAGCAGCAACACGGACACATAACGCTGTTCATGATCGCCGAGGTGCCTGCTCAATGATGAAACTTCGCCTATCATGAGACGCACCTCATAATCAACGCCGCCCCCAAATAAAGATGGCTTATTCCTGACGCAACTGTTTTCATAATTGTGATAAGTCAGTGAATCGTATGCCCACAAGTATAGTGGACTATGGCCCAGTTTCCCCGCGACGGGGCGGGAACCGGCTTTGATTTTTGGTGAGATTGGGGTGGCGCCCGTCCGGCGGCGGTCAGGCGCGGGCGTGTTAAAAAAAGAGGGCGGCAAGCCGCCCTTGAATGAATGGCCTCGCAGCCCTGGTGAGACGGCGCGAAAACTGACTGCTTTAAACGGCCATCACTTGGCAATTGAAGGCAGCAAAACCACAAGACTCGGATCAACCAAGCCCGGAATAGCGACAAGGCTTTACTCATCGGGCTTGCCTGTGGCGAATCCCGGACTCAGGATTGGCATTCGGTTAGAACGACAGGGTGAACTCGGCGAAGCCGTAGTCGGCGTCGTTCTTGAGGGCGTAGGCGCTGCGGGTCACGTCGGAGCCGAAGGCGTGGGCGTAGTACAGGTTGTAGGACAGGTTCTTAGTGATGTTGTGGGTGAAGCCCACGTCCACCAACTGGCCCACCGCGTTGCTGCCCCCGGAGGCCCGCCCGAAGTAGCCGAAGGAGCCGCTCCGCGAGGTGGCCCCCGAGCCGCCGTAGAACAGGTCGGCGGAGTCGCTCAGGGCCAGGTGGTGGAAATCGACGCTGAGCTTGGTGGCGGCGGTGGGCGCGATGGACACTTGCGCGAAGGCGTCCTGGATGTTCATCAGGTTGAAGAACGGGAACTTGGCGTACAGCCGCACCGTGGGCATGACCTGGAAGAAGGTGTTGTGGCTGCCGTCCTTGGCGTTGTCGTCGCCGGAGCTGCGGAAATAGCCGACCCGCAGCCAGGGCTTCATGGACACGTCGGTGAACTGGTAGCCCAACTCGCCCGTCGCGGCCCACGCGCTGTGGTTCAGGTTGCCCCAGTCGCCGAACTGGTAGGCGCCCCACACCATGCCGTCCAACGCGCCGGGGCCGAGCCTCTGCACCGTGAGGAGGTGCGTGCCGATGGTGCTGAGCGCCAGGGCGTCCTGGCTCAGCTTGGGGCGGGCGGGAAGCGGGCGGTTGTCGGTGGGCTGCGCGTCGCGGTCGTCGCCGTAGTAGAGGTAGAACAGCCGCGCCTCGGTGTCCGGCAGGAGCGCCCCCTTCTTGCTGGTGATGGCCCCGTAGGCCAGGTCGATGTGGCTGATTTCGTCGGTGGCGTGGATGTTGAAGCCGCCCTGGGTCGGATGGGTGGCGGTCAGGGTCACGTTCAGGGCCGGGTCGTCGTAGCTCAGCGCGAAGCCGTCGAAGTTGCGGGTCGCGTGGGTGAAGTCGAAGGGTCCGAGCAAGCGCTGGGAGACGCGGGTGGTCTTGAGGGCGTCGAACTTGGCGTCGCCGGTCCTGTATTCCAGCCCGTCGGAAATCTCGAACCGCCCGCCCTGGAAATACGTGTTCTTCAGACCCACCATGGGTTGCAGCTTGAATTTCACGAACGCCTGCTTGAGGTGGACGCTGCCCGGATTGGGGCTGCCGTTGTCCTTGTAATACGCCCCGCCCAGCCCCAGCGGGCCGACGGGCGGCCCGGCGAAGGCGCCCTCGGGCAGGCCATACAGGCCCGTGTACTCGCCCTGCACCAGGCCATCCGCCCACGGCGTGGTCATGGCGACCCCCAGCCGGGCGCGGAGCGCCCCGAAGACATAGTCGTTCTCGTTGCCGGTCACGCCCTTGGCCGGATTCGGGGCGGGCTGGAAGAAGTCGAAGCCCTCCAG